>CAZTIE010000024.1:0-14295 GCA_964613645.1 uncultured Verrucomicrobiales bacterium | reverse complement strand
CCAGGCATTTAATAAAAATATCAACCGTGTTGCACTTCAAACTTGAATGTGGCCAGAACAAATATTTTCACGGTATAAGCACACAACAAAAATCAACATATAGTTTTATATAAACATAAAATAGTAAATTTCGCTATGCAATCTTTGCATAACCTACTGGTTGTGGATTAGCAAAATGCGGTAAACTCTAGTCTGAGAAAGGATTAAAATGGTATAACTTCAGAATCAAATCCCAAGCAATAATCGGCTCTTTGCTATTTCCGGGAGTATGGCTATGAACGTGCATAAGGTTTATAGTGAGCTCGTAAACTTGAAATTCTACAGAAAAACATCAAAAAATGAGCCCATTTCAACTTCCACTCGACATTAAATCACTTGAAATAGTATCCAAAAGTGTTGATGCACAAGGAAACTATACACTTGAAGTTAAAAGTACTACGAAAGGAATACATTGTTAAAGGTGTGGAAAATGGACTGAAAAAGTGTATGGTTTTGGTGACAAAATCACAGTGCGTCACCTGTCTGTTTTTGACAAGGCTGTCTACTTAAAAATACGCGTTATAAGGTATCAATGTGAGTCATGTGAGGATGGTCCAAAAACATCAGAAAAGTATGATTGGATGGAGCAAAAATCAAAAACAACCAAGGGCTTAGATGCTTATATTAATCGTCAACTTATTCATAGTACAGTAACTGATGTTGCAAAGAAGGAGCGGATACCCTACCGCATTGTTGAATCTGCTCTCCATAAAAATACTGAAAAAGCAGTCAACTGGTCCGAGTATGAAGATCTTGCAACAATTGGGATCGATGAAATTGCGTTAAGAAAAGGTCACAACAATTACGTTGTTATCGTCAGCGCTAAAAATAAATATGGAGATTTATCCGTTATAGCTGTACTTCCAAATCGTTTAAAGGAAACACTTACAGCGTTTTTAGCGTCCATACCAGATCACCTTAAGAAAACAGTGAAATCCGTTTGCACAGATATGTATGATGGTTTTGTTAACGCTGCATCAGAAGTGTTTGGCAGTCGCGTTATCGTGATTGATAGATATCATGTTTCAAAGCTTTACAGAGAACCTGTTGATGCACTTAGAATAAGCGAAATGAAGCGTTTAAAAAAAGAGTTATACATTAAAGAATAGGTGAAACTAGAAGGCATGATGTGGATTTTGCGTCGCAGTCATGAGTGCCTGTCAAAAAGCAACAAAGTTAGTCTGGAGTTACTTTACACCCACTCTCCTGCATTAGAAGAAGCACACAAACTTGCCTTAAAATTAACGCATATTTTTAATACTCATCACAATAGAAAAAAGCATTTGCATAAATTACTTTAGGAAATATCATAGAGCCCTTTTCCTGAGGACATTTGAGTCTATGAAATCAGTATAATCCTTTCTCACGTTTAATTCTATAACACAGGAAGTACGGAAGAGCCGAAAATTATGTATGCGTAGGTCCTGCTTTGAGAGCGGCTATATATTGAATATTTATGCTTACCCATGTATTGTGAATATATGTAATAATATGAATCTTTAAAAGGAAATGCTATGAAAGAAGTAACAGACGCAACATTTAAATCAGAAGTCTTAAATGCCGTAAAACCTGTTCTGGTGAAATTTGGTGCAGAGTGGTGCGGACCTTGTCGCATGCTTGCCCCTATTTTAGAAGAAGTTTTAAAAACAGAATCTGCAAACTTTAACATCGTGTCAGTTGATGTTGATAACTGTCCAACAATTTCTGCAGAATATGGTATTCAATCTTTGCCAACGATGATTTTATTTAAAGGTGGAGAAAATGTTGCCCAATTTATGGGTATGATGCAAAAGGAAGATGTGATCTCACGCGTAAAAGCAGCTATTTAATAAAAGTAGGGTGCGTTAATACTTATGATTGATTATAATCAATATTTGCCGGTATTAATCTTTATGGGGCTTGCTGTTACGCTTTCATTTGCAATGGTTTTCCTTGCATGGGTAAGATCCAAACGCAATGCATACAAAGATAAAGATGCACCCTATGAATGTGGATTCGATGCCTTTGATGAACCCTTAGAAAATACACGCCATAAATTTCATATTCATTTTCATTTGGTGGCGATTTTATTTATCATTTTTGATTTAGAAATTGCACTTTTGTTTCCGTGGGCGCTATCTTTAAAAAACATTGGTATATTCGGCTTTTGTTCGATGATGTTTTTTTTGTCCGTCCTTGCTTTAGGCTTTGCATATGAATGGCGCAAAGGCGCCCTAGAGTGGGAATAGAGATAATATTATGAGCCGTTTGCAAGACCTTAAACACTATTTACCAAAAGATATGCAGGATGAAAAAGGGCTATTCCAGGCGACTTTAAGTCAGGTGAATAACGAAGGTTATGTAATGGCTAAATTAGATGATTTGGCAGCATGGGCGCAGAGTGGTTCATTGTGGCCCATGTCTTTTGGTCTTGCCTGTTGCGCTGTTGAAATGATGCATACTGCAGCCAGCCGTTATGACCTTGATCGCTTTGGCGTGGTTTTTAGACCAAGCCCCAGGCAATCTGATGTTATGATTGTTGCAGGAACGCTCACCAATAAAATGGCGCCCGCACTGCGTCGTGTGTACGATCAAATGGCAGAACCTAGATGGGTTATATCCATGGGAAGTTGCGCTAATGGTGGTGGCTATTATCATTATTCATATTCTGTTGTACGCGGCTGCGATCGCATTGTTCCTGTTGATGTGTACGTTCCTGGTTGCCCCCCTACAGCGGAAGGATTGTTATATGCTGTGATGCTATTGCAACAAAAAATTAAAGATAGAAACCTTCGCTTAGATAAATAAGCGCTAAAACTTAATGAGGTTGTGTATTGACCCTTTTTGTGTATATGTATAAACTTCATAATTATATAAATAAAAAGGTTAATTCCATGAAAAAATATTTTAAAATTTCTGTAATAATAAGTTGTTTATTGGCCAGTGCGCACAATAGCAATGCATCAAGTTTCTCTAAGCGTATGTGGGGTGGATCTGTAGGTGCTGTCACTGTTGCTGCATGTGGTATGTATTACAGCTCTTTCACCCCAGGGATTATTGAACAACTGAAACCTGTAGCAGCACTCGCACCGAAAGATTGTGGTTGTAATGCTTGCCCACATACGCTTGCAAACAAACCACTTTCACTTGAAGCATCACGATTTGCATGTCAAGAATTAATCAAGATTGATCCGAACATGCCCCCAAATAAGGTCTGGTTTTTGCACAGTTCTTGCCTGACACCACGGCAATGGTATAACATTGCGCACGAAATATCTGAAAAACAAATAGTCCCATCTTGTGCATTAAGCTACCATTTTAGAGATTTTGATCAATTAATAAAACGCATGATTCCTGAATCGGGCTATCGTGCTTTGGTAGAAACAGATATTCATTGTCCTTTGTCACCAAGTGAGCTATATGCACTGAAGATTATAGTTGCAGATTAAACTAACAACTGGTTGCGAGTTAGGGTATTAGTTTTTGATAATTTTTGCGGTGCTAACACAGAAGTTTTGAATTGTGTGTCAGAAATACCATCGTTTTTCGAATTCTGGGTGCACGCACACTATAGCTGCACAGATTTTGGTTGTTTTTAGTCGTCTATTTTCCGGAAAAATGTCGCACATTAATCATGGTATAAGCGATCAGTTTGAAAACAAAGTGGTGAAGGCTGATGTATTCAAATCTGGTGAGTAGTCTTTTAAATTTGTCTTCCCAAGCGAATACACGTTCAATTGTGCGAGGACACTCATCATAAATATCCTCATCGAACAATCTTTTAGCACAACGTTTTAGATTTTGTCTTATAATTTGATTCTGAAATTATACCACCCTATCCCTTTTCCAGCCTAAACTTTATTGTGTTTTGTTAACCCGCAACCAGTTGATTATCTTAGTAGACAAATTCCCTAAAATCAGGCACAACCCTTTATAGATTATCTAATGCTTGTGCCATTTCACGTGCTGTTTTAAAAACTGAAATTTGCGCCATATAGTAACGTTGGTTACTGATCATATCCACATGAGTTTGAATTTCAGAAATATTGGCACGCTCTACTGCTTCTGGTGTGATTGTTTCAAAAAAACCATCACCTGAATAACCGTATACAATGCCACCAGATGCCGCTGTTTGTTTGTAAGTAGCATTTCCGTCAGAATTCAATTCATCCTCTGCATCAAAACGCGCTTGGGCTAACTGGAACCATTTTCTCTGTAAATTATTTGTAAAAATAACAATACCATAACCATTTTCATCCCATTCCATACTTTTGAATTGACCCGCAGTATTGCCATCAATATCAATATGACCAATTTGAGTATTAGGACCATTATTTGTTAAATTGCTTAAATCTAAAGTAATACTGCTATCAGACGCATTATTCCACTGAATATCTAAAGCGGGAGGTGTAACATCTCCATTTGTTCCGGGTGCTGTGTTATTAAAGCGCAATACATTACCAGCTTGATTAAATTCAACGAGCACACCATCATTTGTGTAGGGAGGGTTAATTGTGGGGACATTTGTTGTGCCCACAGGATTCACTTTTAAGTACCATGCAGTGGCAGCACCCGCTGTTTGTGCAACTGTTGTTGTGCGCACGCTTGACGTTGTAAATGGTCCTGCGCCAGATGTTGAAATCACATAACTGATAGCAGGTCTATTTACTGTCGATCCAATGGTAATGGTTCCAGTTCCAGCACCACCAGGCATATAAGTTGCCCCTAGTGCAGCCGCTGTGGCATAACCCGTTAACTTTGCAGCACCTGCGACATCATTTGTAATCGTATTAAATGTTGCAAGTGTTGTCGCTCCAGCACCACCAATCGATTGTGTAATGGTGGTGTTACCAGCGGCATTAAATGTTACAGGAACCGTTATCGTATAAATTGTTTCTGCCTGACCTGGAACAGCAGGAATTGTAACTGTACCCGTTCCTGTTCCTGTTGACACAAAAGAAACTGAACTGCCTAAAGTGGCAATCAATTGATCCCCAATTACTTTGGCTGCAATGTCTTGTCCTGCTCCATTAACGGTTAAGGCATTCACAGTGGCTGTCGCTGTTGACGATGTCGTTATATTACCACCAACAATACTGGCACGTGTAAAATTTAATTCAAGGTTATTGGCACCACCTAAAGAATTATACACAGTAATAGGTGTTGTTTTGACCGTGCCTGCTGGTGTATTTTGCTCTGCCAATTTATAAGTTATTGAAACATTACTTGTTGCAGAAGCGTTCATAGCAATATCATTTTTATTCGGTGTCATCATATCACTTTGAGCAAAAGTTCCACTTAGTATTTGATTTGTAATGGGGTTAATACGTTCTCCATCTTCATTTACCTTATAACAGTTTAATTTTTGACCCAAATGATTAGCACAATCACCATCTTTATTAAACTGCCATGTACCAACACGTGTAAAACCCGCATCTGTTACAAAAAAAGATTTTCTTCCTAAAGCAATATGCAAAGGGTATCCGTCCTTTTCGGCATTACCAGCCTCGCTAATATTTTTAAGCAATGTGCCTGAAACCCCACCATTACCAGATGCCGTCACACCCGAACCGCGATTAGCAATTAATGTAAATTGTTGTCCTTTACCAGCAACGGTTTTTGATGCCGCCATATTCGTTGCCTGAACTTCTGATACAGCGGTACCTGCAATTAACGCTGATTTTGCAATACTGAATGGATCTGCCATGGGTTATGCCTCCTGTGTTGTTTGTCTTTCAGATTCTGTATATCTTTTATATGGATTTACATTACGTATCATTTGCACGTCACGTGCTTTGATAGCCATCTTATTAGATACTAAGAATGTTTCTTGTGCATCTGGGTCTGTCATAACGGCATCAACAGTAGTAAATAAAGATGTTGAACCCTGAACATCTATCGGTTCATCATCAAGATCTTTGCGCGTTGCTGATTTTCCACCAACTTTAATAATGTATTGACCAGCACTCATTTTTTCACCTTCTGCATTTAGTCCATTCCACTGTACGGCACCACCTAATGCTTCAGCATCTAAACTTTTTGAAAAAATAGGATTACGCTGATCTGAAATGTGAAAAATTTCAAATATGGGAAAGCTACAGTGTTCTGGTATTTCGTAAGCAAAATCTTGAACGCTTTCTCCATTATGCAAAAATTCATTGGTATCAAATTTAACTTGTTTTCCGAGAAAGTTACCCATATCAACGTTATGACCCATCTTCATCAACTTATTATTTTCTTCCATAAGTTGTGACATCCCCATCATCTGTTTGGTATTCATCATTGTCATCAAACTATCATTAAATTTTTGAGGATCTACATCATCACCTGGTAATTGATTACGAATCATAGCGGCCATAATTTTTGTTTGATTCATTTCTTGTTCATAAAAACTTTCTTTAGCGCGCGCCATATTATATTCTTTTTTAAATCCATTGTTTTGAAAAGATTGCACTTGTTTATAGTCATCATCCCTAGAACCTACGTGTAAGAACTGTTCAGCACCTTTAACAGATGAAATTGTCATCTCTGTTCTCCTAAATATTTAATTTTGACGGTATGATTTGAATCTTCAAATACACTTTCAATTTCTTTTGAATGCTCTTGCAGCATTTCTGTCCAATCTTTATCTGTTGTGCGAAATGTTACATTCATAACTTGATCTGCATCGGTATTAAAATGTATGGTTAAATTCTTACCACTGTGACGCATTTGAACTGTCAGTTTTGATGTTTGTAATTTCCCAAATTGTTTAAAATTCTGTTTCAACGTTTCCATAAATTCAGCAGCTGGATTTGTGGATACTAAATTATGCGTCGCAATTTTACTGTTTTCAGCCATATTTTTCATGTCTGATGACGATCCTGAAAACTGAGAAAAATTCATCGATTCTTGGTTGCCTTTATCTGTTCCTGCCGTACCGGCAGTTGATAATGGGTCAACTTGATGGATAGAATTTTCCAACTTTGCATGAAGTGTATCTTCGCTTTGTGGCGTTGTGATCAATTGCATTGGTACAACCAATAAACGTTTCATTTCAGCCTGTGGAAGGTCTTTATTTGTATGAACGATATGCATATTCAATTCAGATTTAGTGCGCTCAGAATTTTCTGTTGCACGTATAAAGTCATCAACTGCCTTTTGTTCCTCTGCTGTTAATTCTATTTCTGGTTTCATGCTGTCAGGCTGCTCCTTTGTTACATGGCGTTCAGAGCCTTCATGCATATTTTGACGACTAACGCCAGGCTGCAAAGGCTGTACATCAGGATTAATGGTTTGATTTTGAATTTCATCATTTAGTACGCTTTCATCATTTCTTTGTTTAGGTGTTACAATTTGTAAGTCATTTGCAAAAATAACCACTTCAGGTTTATCTTGTGACGATAATGCGTCTGTTTCATCAGTATCTACCGTGTAATGATCTGCTGTATATTCGCCAACGTCTTTACTTTCTACCAAATCTAAATCACTTAGTTCATCATCATTTTGGATATCAAAAGCAGGTTTGTCAGACGGTACGCTTATTATCGTTGGTTTCTTTTGTGATTGCTGTGCTTTTTCACAATTGCGTGGTGAAGGTTGACGCATAATGTTAGCATCTGATCGCGGACGTTTTTTCTCGTCATATTTTTTTTTCGGTTCACCTGCTTGATGCACAGAATCACGAAATGTTTCCTCACCATCATCTAGTGTGCACATGTCAGCACGACTCTTGAGTGCCATAAAAGTCATAACATCTGATGGTTTGTTTCGTGAGATTTCTGCCATAACATAAAGATATTTTTCTATTCTGGTTATCAGTATGCAAACATCGTGCCAAGTCCATATTTAAAGTTCATAAGACTTTTATGTTCACAATGTTGAGAAAAAGGATGTTTTAGCTTGAAAATTTTCTTTAAAAAGACTATTTATAGTAACGTAATCAGTAAGATATTTTAAATCAGATGAGCTTTATTCCACGTGTTGCATTAATTGGGCGACCTAATGTTGGTAAATCAACTTTATTAAACAGATTAAGTGGCCGTAGACTAGCGCTAGTGTATGATAGACCAGGTGTTACACGTGATAGACGTGAAGTAGAAATTGATTTTTTTGGTCATACTTATGAATTTATTGATACCCCAGGGTTGTATGATCCGAGCACAGATGAAGTGCCCAGTGCCATTGCAAAAGGCATGCGCGACCAAGCATTAAAGGCAATTGAAGATGCGGATATTCTGTGTTTTATGATAGATGGGCGCCAAGGTTGCACACCTTACGATATAACGCTTGCAAAAGAAATTCGCCGCATTAACAAACCTGTTATTATTTTAGTAAATAAATCAGAAGGCCGGCACGGAGACCTTGGTTTAAGTGATGCCGCCTCACTTGGTTTATCTAAAATCATCATTCCTTTGTCTGCAGAGCATGGGGAAGGTATGTCCGATTTTTCTGATGAATTGGAGATTGTCTGCAAAAAGCTATCGCCAGATTCAGAAAATGATACAGCTGAAGAAAATATTGCTGATGCGAAAGAGGTTTCAGCTGACGATGAGTGGGAAAAACGTCCAATTCAGCTAGCCATCATGGGGCGTCCAAATGCAGGAAAATCCACTTTATTTAACGCACTTCTTGGTGAAGAACGCCAATTAACAGGTGATATTCCAGGCCTTACCCGTGATGCAATTCGCATCCCCTTTACCTATAATAATCAGAACTATACCTTAATCGATACGGCTGGCATGCGTAAAAAAGCGCGCGTGCAAGACGAGGTAGAAAACTTAGCAACACAAGATGCTAAAAAAGCCCTTCAATATGCTGAAGTTGTTATTCTTATGATAGATGGCTCTATTCCCTTAGAAGAACATTTAGAAAAGCAAGACTTAACCTTAGCACAAATGATTCTAGCTGAAGGTCGCGCCATGGTTTTGGCCATTAATAAATGGGATAAGGTAAAAGACCAAAAAGCATTTTTAAACCATATTAAAAATGAGCTTACTTATAAGTTGGCACAAGGTGCAAGCGCCCCGCTTATTACATTATCAGCCTTACATAATCAAAACTGCGATACGCTCATGCAAGCAGTTGAAAGTATGTATACGCAGTGGAACCGTCGTATTCCGACCGGAAAACTAAATCATTGGTTTGATTTTGTAACTCAAAATCACTCCCCACCCATTGTGCGTGGCCAACGTATTAAATTGAAATATATTACGCAAATTAAATCGCGCCCACCAAGTTTTGTTGTCTTTGGA
The DNA here is from genome assembly GCA_964613645.1 of uncultured Verrucomicrobiales bacterium. Classification (GTDB taxonomy): domain Bacteria; phylum Pseudomonadota; class Alphaproteobacteria; order Paracaedibacterales; family UBA11393; genus UBA11393. The sequence goes on along the minus strand of CAZTIE010000024.1, from coordinate 5,044 downwards.
ACAAAGTCAAAAGATATTCCGGATTCATATCAACGCTACCTGGTGAATACTTTAAGAAAAGATTTTGGTATTACGGGTGTTCCTATACGTTTACACTTTAAAAGCCCGAAAAATCCATACGGTAAGTAATCTAGCAGAATTCAAAAAAAATAGTGTACGCCAACTGGTGTTTATGAGCACTGAACCCAATGTAATCTCTTCCTTTTTTAGTTAGCGTTGTTGGTGCATTCTATTTTTGAAAATTTCTAAAAAGACGAGTGTAGTGGATTTCTGGGTTGCCATTACCATCAACAGCAATCGGAAGCATCTCCCACTAACACCCTGTGTACAAAAAGTACAAAATATACTGGAATTTCTTCATCATACATCCTATTTTTTTGCTGTTTATCCTTAAAAATGCTAGGTTATGAAATGAATTATAAAATATTAAGGTAAAAAACATGTTTCAATCATTGTCAACAAAACTAACAGGTGTTTTTGATAAAATTCGCGGGCGCGGTCTTATCCGTGAGGCTGATCTTGATACTGCTTTACGTGAAATTCGTGTTGCTTTACTAGAAGCTGATGTATCACTCTCTATTGTTAAAAGTTTTTGTACAACCATAAAAGAAAAAGCACAAGGCGCTGATGTTATTAAGTCTGTATCCCCGGGGCAGATGATTGTTAAAATTGTTCATGATGAATTAATAGAGCTTTTAAAATCAGATCAAAAAGACACAGAACTGAACATGAATGTAACAGCGCCTGCAACTATTTTAATGGTTGGTTTGCAGGGTGCGGGTAAAACGACAACATCTGGTAAACTTGCTGGATTACTGCAGAAGAAAAACAAAAAACGTGTTCTATTAGCCTCCCTTGATATTTACCGCCCTGCAGCACGCGAACAACTAAAACGTGTTGGTGAACAGCTATCTGTTGATGTGCTACCCATTATTGATAATGAATCAGTAGAGAAAATTACAAACCGAGCTATTAATGCCGCAAAAACAAAAAGTTATGATGTTTTAATTTTAGATACTGCTGGTCGTCTGCATATTGACGAACCCTTAATGCAGGAGGTTCAGCTTGTTAAAAAATTAGCAAAACCATCAGAAACGTTGCTGGTTGTTGATAGCATGACCGGGCAAGACGCTGTTAACATTGCAAAATCCTTTGAAGAACAAATTGGTATAACCGGTATTGTGCTAACACGTGTTGACGGCGATGCACGTGGCGGTGCGGCGCTTTCTATGCGCTCTGTCACAGGAAGACCCATTAAATTTATGGGGCTTGGCGAAAAACTTGATGCCATCGAAGTCTTTGATGCAGAACGTATTGCTGGCCGTATTTTAGATATGGGCGATATCGTTTCATTAGTTGAAAAAGCTGAATCTGTTCTTGATAAAGATGAAACTGAAGCCATGGCAAAAAAGATGGAGTCTGGTAAGTTTGATATGAACGATTTAGCAAAGCAAATTCACCAGATGAAAAAAATGGGTGGTATGGAAGGCATCATGGGCATGCTTCCAGGTGTCGCTAAATTTAAGGATAAGATCGAAAAATCAGGCATGAATGATAAAGCAATGGATTATCAATTGGCTATTATTGGTTCTATGACGAAAACAGAACGTCGCTATCCTAAATTATTAAATGCATCACGAAAAAAACGTATAGCATCTGGTTCAGGACGGTCACCCCAAGAAATTAACAAATTATTAAAACAGTATGAACAAATGTCAAAGGCTGTGAAAAAAATGAAAAAAATGGGCATGAAGGGCATGATGCGTGGCGGTCTTGGGGCTTTAATGGGGCGTTAACGGTACAGAGCTTAGCTGGAAGCATAGCTGAGTGTTATGCCGGAATTTTGCTTATGAGTGTTAGAATTGAAAGTTTGCCAAATTCCTTAAAAGGGTTATAAACTATGGACATTCATTTAATTTTAAAAGCACATGTCCCTATCTATCAGCCTACTTCAAGATCTTTCTAATTGTCTTCGTTTTTTAAGTATCGATATGGTCGAAAAAGCCAAGTCAGGTCACCCTGGCATGCCTATGGGTATGGCTGATGTTTCAACGGTTTTGTTTAAAGATTTTCTGCGTTATAGCCCCAAAAATCCATCATGGGGTAACCGGGACCGCTTTGTATTATCTGGTGGTCATGGATCAGCCCTTTTATATAGCCTGTTACATTTAACAGGGTATGATCGCCCTACAATTGAGGATTTAAAAAACTTTCGTCAGTTAGGATCACCTTGTGCAGGGCACCCTGAATTTGGAGAGCTTTCAGGCATAGAAGCAACAACAGGCCCCTTAGGACAAGGTATTGCCAATGCTGTGGGTATGGCAATTGCTGCAAAAAAAAGAACAGCTGAAAATGCGAAGCAGTTCAATTATAAAGTGTACGTTACGTGCGGCGATGGCGATTTAATGGAAGGTATATCTCATGAAGCGTGTTCTTTAGCGGGGCACCTAAATTTAAACAATTTAATTATCCTTTTTGATGACAATCAAATAACCATCGATGGCCCTAAGAGCCTCTCTGATTCTGAAGATGTCATAAAACGTTTTGAAGCCTATGGTTTTAATGTGTTAACAGTTGATGGACATGATTTTGGGGCACTTCATAAAGTGTTCACAACGGCACAAGGTGCCCAAAGGCCAACATTTATTGCGTGCAAAACAATTATTGGAAAAGGATCGCCGTCAAAAGCGGGCACATCTGGTGTTCATGGTTCGCCACTTGGGGAAAGTGAAATTGCCAAAACAAGAGAAGCTTTAAATTGGCCCCACAAACCATTTGATATTCCTGAAAACTTACGTAAACTATGGCAAGAAATTGGCCAGCGTTGTGACGCTGAATGTGATGAATGGTCGAAAACATATGGAAAATCTACGCAAAGCAATATAGATGAAGTGCAATCTGCACTAACAAGACTTAAAACATCATTTTTAAAAGAAAAGCCAACACTTGCAACACGCCAGGTTTCAAAAATGGTTTTAGATGTTGTATCCCCCGTCATGCCAAACTTAATAGGGGGTTCTGCCGATTTAACGCCGTCTAACAACACGCATGCGGATCATCAAAACACAATCAATAAGAATGATTTTAAAGGTGCCTATATACATTATGGCATCCGCGAGCATGCCATGGGTGCTATTATGAATGGCCTATCACTTTCGGGTTATACAGCTTATGCAGGTACATTTTTAACATTTTCAGATTATATGCGCCCAGCCATTAGGTTATCAGCCCTTATGAAGCAGCCCGTTATTTATGTGATGACGCACGATTCTATCGGTCTTGGGGAAGACGGCCCCACGCACCAACCCATAGAACATATCAGCAGCTTACGCGCTATGCCAAATGTTAATGTCTTTAGACCCTGTGACGCACTGGAAGCTTTAGAATGCTGGGAATTAGCCTTAACGGAGTCAGGTACGCCGTCTATTTTAGCACTTTCACGACAAAATCTGCCGTTCTTACGTGAAGATAATATTGGACGTAATCTATGTAAAAAAGGTGCCTATATATTAAGGGCAGAAAATACGGGTTCTCCGCTAGATGTAACGTTAATCAGTACAGGGTCTGAGGTATCTTTATGTGTTCAGGCTAAACAAGCGCTAGCGACACACAATATTAATGTACGCGTTGTTTCAATGCCTTGCCAAGAACTTTTCAATAAACTGCCAGATGATGAGCAATCCACAATACTTGGAAAGCCGCAAACGATTATTGCAATAGAAGCGGGCACCACCTACGGATGGGATCGCTATATTCATAGGGGTAAACAATCAGGAGTAAGTATTGGCATAGATCAGTACGGCGCATCCGCACCAGCTGGTGATTTATTTTATCATTTTGATATTACTGTTCACCGTATTGTGACGGAAGCTAAGCTAAAACTGAGACGATAGTGCAAACATGATGTTGCACAAATATCACAACACAGAAAAATTAATTATAAATAGGTTAAAAAAAGTAGAAGTGACTAAACACTTTCTGTATAACTTAAATTATAAGTTAACTTTTTCATTAAGGATATAAGATATGAAAAAAATCGCATTGGTTGCAGTTCTTGCAACTTCAGCAGCTATGGCTGCACCATTCAATGGTTTCTCTGTTGGTGGAGACTTTGGAGCAAGCTTCAATAAAATTACAGAAAGCTATGGAACAGAAAAGTCAACTCAAAAAAAGACAAGCTTCATTGGTTCTTTATTTGTTGGTTACGCAAAAAGCTTTAACAACATGTTTGCAGGTCTTGATTTAGGTCTTGGTTTTGAAGGTAAGTCAAAAGTAAATGATAAAGAAGATGGCATAGTAGTTCGTACTATTCACCTAAAGCCAGGTATTTCATTCGAAATGAACCCACGCGTTGGTTACAAATTTAATGACACAATGGCTGGTTATTTCAAACTAGGCATGGGCGTTGCTAAAAACGAATGGAAAGTTAAAGAGCTTGATGGTACAGAACTTGACAAAGGTAAAAAGTCTGTATTTTCATGGACACCTGCACTTGGGTTAGAAAAGGCATTCGGTAACGTTTCTATGCGTGGTGAATTAGGTTACAAAATGACTGGTAACAAAAAAGTATTTAATAATTCAAATGTAAAAGTAAAGCGTAAAGCAGTTATTATGACTGTTGGTGTTGCTTACAACTTCTAAGATTTTTATTAATCTTCATTTTAAAGCCAGGGGTTTTCCTCTGGCTTTTTTGTTGCGTAAAATTATAGCTGACATTAAATCACACTTATAGCCATTCTAAAAACAAACCATATGATTTAATGGTGTCATCAATTGTTAATTTTGCGTCCTGATGAATCCTGCTTTTTCTCAAAGTGGCAAAAACTCGCTCAATTGGATTGAAATCCGGAGAATAGGGTGGCAGAAACAAAACATGGTGACCTGCATCCTCTGCTATCTTTGTAATGATTGCTTTTTTATGGAAGGCCGCATTATCCATAATAATGGTAGATGCTGGCTCAATTCTTTTAAAAGGTGATTCTGAAACCAATCAGCTGTTGTGGATGTCTCATACAACACCGCGTTGCCGGAAGCTCTTTCCCAC
>CAZTIE010000023.1:0-14608 GCA_964613645.1 uncultured Verrucomicrobiales bacterium | reverse complement strand
TCCTTCCCCACCAGGTGAGATTCTCTAAAGCTTTTATTGCTCTATTTTTAGAATAGCGGAGGAAATCTTAATATTTGGTGAAAATTATAAATATTTTTATGCATGCCCACCTGAATAAGGCAGGTTACCTTCATGCAACCCCATATTATGCATGCATTTTTTCCATTTTTCATCTGCAGGTGTATTGAAAATTAAATCCATAGACGAATTACTAATAAGCCAATCATTGTTTTGCATTTCCATTTCAAGCTGACCTGAACCCCATCCGCTATATCCTAAACAAATATGAAATTGCTCTGGGCCTGCTCCTCTTGCAATAGCGCGTAAAATATCAATTGTTGCCGTAACACCAAAAGTTTCATTGACGCTGACAGTATTAGAGCTGGTGTAATCTAACGTATGCAAAACAAAGCCACGCCCCATATCAACAGGACCTCCAAAATATAGGGCGGTGTTTGGCGTATTATTGGTAACCGGAATATCAAACTGTTTTAATAGCTCCGGTAAGGAGACTGCAGGTAAGGGTTTGTTTAAGATAAGGCCAATAGCACCTTTTTTATCATGACCACATACGAAAATGGAGGCTTGTTCAAAGCGAGATTTCATGACTGTTGGCATAGCGACCAAAAGATATCCGTTTAAATATCCATCTACAACACCTGTAGAATGACTCATTACATCCTTGATCACAATAACATCCTGTTTCTTTGCTCTTTACTCTTATATTACCCCGCAAAAGATTAATATTTTATTAGCAATAACGATATTTTATTTTTATTATGCTCCACCGGCACCCCACCAGTAAATTGATATAAAAAGAAATAACCAAACAACATCAACGAAATGCCAATACCAAGCTGTTGTTTCAAAACCAACATGGTGGGATGCTGTTTGATCACCCTTTTTAAATGTTCGGATTAAACAAACCGCTAGCATAATGGTTCCAACAAAAACATGCGCACCGTGCAGCCCTGTTGCCATATAAAAGGTACTTGCATATATGCCATCAGTAAAGGCAAAGGCCGCGTGGCTGTATTCAATGATTTGCACACATGTAAATATGAGACCGAGTGCAACAGTTAATGCCAAACCCTTTTTGACATCAGACATATTGTTTTGTAACAATTCGTGGTGCGCCCAAGTAAGCGTTGTTCCAGAGAGTAGCAATAGTAAGGTGTTTAAATAGGGCAGATCAAAAGGATCAAATGTTTTAATGCCTTTGGGCGGCCAAACACTCTTAATAAAATCATCACCAACCATTGCAATTGGATCAAGTGCTGCATTAAAGTATGACCAGAAAAATGCAACAAACAACATGAATTCTGAAAAAATAAAAAGGCCCATACCAATTTTTAAACCCATTTGAACTTCCTGGGTATGTGTGTTTTTTTCGCGTGATTCTTTAACCACATCACACAACCATGCAATGATAATAGCAAGAAGAGCTATAAAGCCAACAATCAATAGAACATAATCTACATCGCGCATAGCAAGTACAGAACCAATGCCTAGTAAAATTAAAGATATGGCGATGGAAAATGGCCATGGGCTGGGAGGAACTAAATGAAAGGGATGTTTTTTTTGAGTACTCATACATAACCACACTAATTATCTTGCCTGTTAATAGTCTAAGGTAGATGTTGATTCATCACAAGTATTTCAAGACAAAAAAAAGAGTGGACCCCTTATATAAAGGATCCACTCTAAGATAACTCAATCAAGTTAAAGCTATTACATACCTGGCATTGCAGGCATTTTGCCGCTTTTTAAAACTTCGCTCATTTGGGCGTTGATTTTTTTAAACATCACTTCCAATTCTGATGCAGTTGGTAAACCCTTTAGATTTTTATAAGAAACGTTCATATTGGAACGACTTTTCTCTAAAACTTCTACGGCTTTTTTAGCAATTAATCCAGATTTAATTTGGTCTTTCATTTGTTCAAAAGATGGTGGTGTCACAGCACGCTTATCTTCAAGGCGCATAACGCTGAATTTACCATCAGCAATTTTAATAACTTTATTGACTAAAGTTCCCTTAACAGCTTTTGTGATGACATCTTGATAATCTTTTGGTAAATAACGTTTTCTAACGTAACCAAGTTCACCTTTGTTTGCTTTTGTCGCTTCTTCAATAGATGCTTCTACAAGCTCATCAAAAGACTTTCCCGCTTTTAACTTTGCTAAAATAGCTTTTGCCTCATCTTCAGTTGCGCTCAGAATATGACGAAGTCTATATTCCATTTCATTTTTATCGGCTAAGTTTTTCTTAATACGGTCATAATCTGCTTTAAGATCTGTATCTGTTATTAATGTTTCTGCTCGTGCCTTTAAATAAGCATCTTGCATAACCATACGTGATTCAGCTGCAATTTTCTCTTGAACTTTGGCATCTTTTGCAATACCAGCTTTTTCTGCAGCTGCAGATAGAACACGCTCATTCATTACTTTAATTAATACCAGTTCATACATTTTTTCAAATGGAAGAATGCGCAACATTTCAGGAAGCCCGTCATAGGCAACTCGTAAATCAGCAAGCGTGATTTCCCCGCCTTTAAATTTACCACATACAAAGTTCGCATCCATTTTTGATGCATCAATAGCAGATGGTGTATCAGTTTCCAGTGATTTTTTAAGTTCTTCTTCTGAGCGTTCAGGAATAGCAGAACCATCTAATGCAAATAATTTCACATCAGCTTCTGCTTTGATTTTTTTAATAATTTCCTGAGAAAGTTCAGGCAACATAGCTTTTTTAAGTTCGCCTTTGATCTCTTCAAATTTTGGAACAGTTAAAGGACGACTTGATAATACGCGAAGCACGCTGCTTCCCATCTTACCAAAACTAAGCGGTTCTGATACAACACTATTATCTTTTGTGGCAACAATTTTTTCAAATAAATCAGGGGCAACTTCCATACGTTTTAAGAACCCAATTTTACCACCTGTTACTTTTGTTTTTTCATCCAAAGATTTGTCCAACGCTTTTTCAAACGTTGTTTTGCCAGACTCAATATCCTTTATTAATTTTTTAGCTTCAGCTTCAGTCTTTAATAAAATATGCGCAATTTCAATTTCTTTCTCATCTTGAGGAATCATTTTCTTGACATCTTCATATTTTTTCAATAGAACATCATCAGATACTTTTTCATCAACTTCTTTTTCTAAGAAAGATGCAACAAGGATAGAGCGTTTACGCTCTTCAATTGTGTTTTTAATTTCGGATTTTTTATCAAAACCTTCTTTAATAGCATTATGTTCTAAAATAACCATGTCAACAGCTTGACGAAGCAAGATTGGATACATTGTTTGAAATGGCACTTCACGCATTTGGCGTGGCAACAAATCAGCTGTTTTTTTTACGTCAGAAATTGTTACATCTTTGTTAATGTCTGCAATAACAGCGGCAACGCTTTTATCTGTATATTCTTCAGTTGGAACAGTTGCATCTAATTTTGATTTTTCTGCAACAGCTTCTTTTTGTTTTTCAACAGGGGCTTCTACAGCCGTTTCTTTTGATTCCATAACCGAGGCTTCTTCAACAGCTTCTTTTGATTCCATAACCGGGGCTTCTGCAACAGCTTCTTTTGCTGTTTCAGCGCCTTCGTTTTGGACTTCTGCTTTTGTTTCCAAAATTTCAGAACGTGCTTTTGGTTTTACCATTGTTAAATAGTATGCAGCACCAAGTCCACCGATCACAGCAGCACCCAATAAAAGTTTTTTTAAATTATTATCCATATATTATATCCTAATAGTTATTATGTATTTGTCATTGTAATAAAAACTGCTATATCTTATTATTCTTCTAGTTCTTCTTCAACAGCTTCTTTTGCTTCCATAACAGGTGCTTCTGCAACAGCTTCTTTTTGTTTTTCAACAGGGGCTTCTACAGCCGTTTCTTTTGATTCCATAACCGGCGCATCTGCAACAGCTTCTTTTGCTGTTTCAGCGCCTTCGTTTTGAACTTCTGCTTTTGTTTCCGCAACTTTTTGTTCCAAAATTTCAGAACGTACTTTTGGTTTTACCATCGTTAAATAGTATGCAGCACCAAGCCCACCGATCACGGCAGCACCCAGTAAAAGTTTTTTTAAAGTATTATCCATGTATTATATCCTAATAGTTATTATGTACTTTTTATTGTAAACTGAGATTTCAATCTTGTACAGACCTGATCATATCCCATTAAAATAATTACTTTTTTCATTTCAGGGCCGTGATCCATTCCTGTAAGGGCTTGTCGTAACGGCATAAAGAGCTCCCTACCCTTTTTCCCAGAGATTTCCTTTATTTTGTGTGTCCATGTTACCCACGTATTTTCAGTTATAGTACCTTGCGGCAAGCAATCAAAACAAAGTTTTATATATGCCTCATCTTGATTTTTAGTTAGTGTTAAATCGCCGTACAAAATATTTTCCCAAAGTTTTAAATCATCTAAATTTTCAATATTATCATGAAGCAACGACCATTCTTCCTCTTTAATTTTTAAGCATCCAAGCTTTTCAATATGATGCTTTATTTGCTCATAAGGCATTTTATGAAATAATTTATGGTTCAAAAGTTTTAAATCATCTTCATCAAATTTTGGGGCTGTTCTACTAAAATATTTAAAATCAAACTCTTCAACCAGATCTTCCAGTGTTAATTGTGGTTCAATTGGTAGAGACGTTCCAAGACGTGCTAGTTGGGAGTTTATTGCCATAGGGTTGATACCCTTTTCACGTAAACCACGTAGACTTAAGCTACCAATTCGTTTTGAAAGTGGTTGGCCGTCAGCGTCCATCAACAACGTCGTATGAGCAAACTGAATTGGAAAAGGTTTGTCATTATTAATAGCTTCTAATAACTGCACTTGCGTTGCTGTGTTTGTCACATGATCTTCCCCGCGTACAATGTGCGTTATTTTATAATCAAAATCATCAATGACAGATGTGATTGTATATAGAAAAGATCCGTCTGCACGAATAAGAACCGGATCACTAATATCAGCTGTATCAAAGGATACGGGGCCTCTGATTAAATCTTCCCACTCTATCTTTCCAGGATTTAACTTAAAGCGCCAATGTGGCTGCCTACCCGCGCTTTCATAAGCCTGAATTTGTTCTTGCGTTAAACTTAACCCTGCGCGGTCATAAACAGGTGGCTTTTTTTTAGAGAGGAGCATTTTTCGTTTATAATCAAGCTCCTCTGGTGTTTCATAGCATGGATATAAGCGCCCAGAATCTATTAAAGTACGGACTACCTCATGATAACGATCGAAGCGATCCGATTGTTTGAAAAAAACGCCGTATTCTAAACCAAGCCAATTTAAATCCTCAATAACAGCGTCAGCGTAACGCTGTTCTGAGCGTTCCAAATCAGTATCGTCTTGGCGTAAAATAAACAGGCCGTTGTTTTTCTTGGCAAACAACCAATTTATAAGAGCTGCCCTTGCATTACCAATATGAAGATACCCCGTTGGACTGGGCGCAAAACGCACGCGAATTGACATTATGATTACCTGTTAGTATTTATATAGTATATAACTTAGCAGATTTATGAAAAAATCACATCATACGTTGACATTTATTCTACTGAGTAAAATTCAATTTGTACCAACTGATAAGCGGTTTGAGTAACGCACTAAGAACAGCTGCAAGTGGTAAGGCAAACATAATACCTAAAAAGCCAAACCAAGAACCCAGTGCCAATAAGGCAAATATTAAAAATGCAGGGTGCAAACCAATGCGTTCGCCAATTAAGCGTGGCGTTAAAAAGTAGCCATCAATTAAAATGAACGTTCCAAATATCACCATAATGGCAATTAAATGGAATGTGCTAATAAAATTACTGAGGGCAATGGTCATGGCTAAAACAAACCCAATAAATACACCAATGTAGGGGATGAAAGAGAAAAATCCTGTGATAAAGCCTGTAAATAAGGCGTGTGGCAAATCGATAATTAAAAACGCAGTACTATATAAAAATATTAAAAGCCCACTGACAATAAGCTGGCCGCGCGCGTAGTGTCCTAATGTTTTATCAACATTTTCTACATTGCGGCGAATAATAGGTGCGTATAACTTTGGTAACAACCCATTAAGCGCTGATATGATTTTTGGCCACTCTGATAAAGCATAAAACATAATTAAAGGAATAAGCACAACCAAAGATATAATGTTTGCAATGGCAAGACCGCTTGTCAAACTTTGTGTCAGCATAGAGGCTAAGTTTTGTATGATCCACTGAAAAATATTACCAAAGGAATTAGAAAAGTATGTTTTTAAATCCAGCATTTTTTTGTCGCCAACTATTTTACTAAGCGAATCCATTACAGGATCTAGGATCGTTAAAAAGCGTTCTTGTAAAACTGGATAGGACTTGACCATTTTTAAGAATTCATCTTTTAAAAAGGGTAACGCTTCTAACAGCAGTAAACCTAAAAACATTAAAACACATGTAATAACCACGCCAGCAGATATAGAACGATTGACGCCCATACGCTCTAGTGCATTGACAGGTTTGTTAAAGATATAAGCACCTATTAGCCCAGCAAAAAAAGGAAATGTTATAGAACTAATTTGATAAAATACATAAATTAACAGCCCTACAATACCTGCCAGAACAAGCCATAACTTGTAGGGCTTAGGACGACTGGTTAAGGCTGGTAATAAATCTTTTCCCATATTGCAGGCCGGATAATATTGTTATCAACAGAGTGCCATATAAAAACAAGTTTGTGAAGATTTCAAGTGCGATTGATGACAAACCAACCTCTTTAATATATTGAAACGATACAAGCCAGACACTTAACGTAATTTGTATAACTGTATTTAACTTACTTAAAAACAAAGGGTGCAACGGAATTTTGTTTTTGGAAACAAGCACATAAATGGCCCCAAGAATAATTAAAAGATCGCGCCCAAGAATAATTGCTATACTCCATAATGGTAAAATAGATGCATGTCCTAAGGCCAGGTAAATAGCCGTCATGAAAATTTTATCTGCTAAGGGGTCGAATCGCTCACCAAATAAGGATTCGTGCTTAAATAACCGTGCAAACAATCCATCTAACAAATCTGTAATGCCACCTAAAAAACATAATATAAACGACGCTTTCCATGCATGCGTTACAATTAAATAATACATAATGGGTGCTGCCATTACACGTGATAGCGTCATAGCGTTTGCGATATTTACATATTGTAGAGAATGATTAAACATTTTTTCCTTTTGAAAACAGTCTATTTATATATAGTTTTTCATAGAATAGGCGTATTTTCCTTGATAAGTAAACTTATTATGCTGTTATTTAATAAATACGTGTTAATAAGTATAGAATTTTATAAAAATTTTATGTATCCTAGAAATAGGGAGTTACACACAAAGGGCGATTTATGCGCATTCTTTTGATCGAAGATGATTCGGCAACCGCTAAGAATATTGAAAAGTCACTAAAATCTGAGGGTTTTATATGTGACTCAACAGATCTTGGAGAAGACGGATTAGAAATCGGAAAATTATATGAGTACGATCTGATTATACTTGATTTATTACTGCCAGACATTGATGGATTTGACGTATTAAAACGTTTGCGTGCATCACAGGTACAAACACCTGTCCTTGTTCTTTCCGGATTAAATGATACTGATGACAAAGTGCGTGGGTTTGGTTTTGGCGCGGATGACTATCTAACTAAACCTTTTAGTAAATCTGAATTATTAGCACGTGTTCATGCCATTGTAAGGCGTTCACGTGGACATTCTGAATCAGTTATTACAACAGGCGATCTGGTCGTTAGTCTTAGAAATCATACAGCGGAAGTTCGCGGGCAGCCCCTACCATTAACAGGTAAGGAATATTCTATATTAGAACTACTTTCTTTACGAAAAGGTACGACTCTTACAAAAGAAATGTTCTTAAATCATTTGTATGGCGGTATAGATGAACCTGAACTTAAAATTATCGACGTGTTTATTTGCAAACTAAGGCGCAAATTAGCTGAGGCTATGAACGGTGATGACTGTATAGAAACAGTCTGGGGGCGTGGTTATGTTTTGCGTGAGCCATTAACAGATGAACAACGACTAGCACAAGGGTATCCGCCTATAACGAAAGATATGTCTGAACAGGCACAAGCACCTGCTTAAAATAAACTTTGTTTTGTAAACCCACTTAATAAAAGGCTTAAAGATACGCTCATAAGCATCACACCAAATGAAAACATAAGGGGATAAAGGTGATTCCCCAATTCTATACCTGATATAAGCCATAAAAAAGATGGTACTTGTAAGGGCAATAGAACAATACCAAGGTAGGGTTTATCCTTTGATGAAAAACCAAGTAAACACCCAAAACTTATAAAGGATACTGATAAAAAAAACAGGCTTAGCCCAACATATAATACGTGTTCCAATGAATATTCTAGAAGAAGGTACCCGCAGCTAACTGTCACAAATGGCACGCCACTAAAAAGGGCGCAACATGCAATCTTACACCCTATGTAGCTTATTGCTTCAGAGCCATTACCTAGCCAGTTTTCAATAATACCATCCTTAAAATCATTTTGAATACTAGATACAACCTCTTGAACGAGTAGAACCGCCGGCAATAAATATAGAAGCGAAACCATAACACTAAGGTCTAGCGATTGATGCGCATTTTCAAGACAAAAAATAAACATAACAGCCATTGATAACAGTGGTACCGTTAAAACGGTTGCACGCATATTATATAACGACAATATAAAAAAACGATTGTGCATATTGTTAATTGTTCCGTAACTTCTGTATGATATACTGTAACCTGAAAGAGCATAATAACCTAAAAAAAATGTCTAATTCTTATCATAAAATAAAAGTCAGCACTCGAAAAGTTGCCAACAAAAATACAGTACCTGTATCAGTGTGGTTAAAACGCTTCTTAAAAGTTGGCATAGGGCTCACTATTTTGGCTGGGGTTGTATTTTTTTTCGCAAGTGATTCATTTTAAATATGGAATTAACAAAAAAAAGATTATTTCAGCCTAAATCACCACCGTATCATGAGAGAGTTTTCATTCAAGGCTCTTCGAATGAATTAGCCTATAGCTGGCTTGAAAAATGGCCACAAGAACTCGATAATTTCGCTACCTACTTATCAGGAGAATCAGGATCGGGAAAAAAACATTTAAGCCACATATGGGCACATAAACATAATGCCTCTATTTTTAAATCTAGCGAACTCGATCCAAGAATTTTTTCAGCATCTGACAAGCACGTTGTTATACACATTGAAAAACAGATAACACCAACATGTGAAGCAAACCTATTTCATGGTTTTAATTTTTATAAAGCCAATAAGGCACATGTTTTATTCACATGCGAACAAAACCCAAACATTTTACCATTAACACTTAAAGACTTACAATCACGCCTTGCGACGTGTAATCTTATCCACCTAGATGAACCTGAAGAGGATACATTAAAACAACTCTATACCCTATCCTTTCAGCACAAAGGTATTCACGTTCATAGTGAAGTGATCGATTTTTTACTACTGCGTTTAGATCGCAATTTTACAACGCTACATAATACAGTGAGCATATTAGAACAGGCATCATTCCATGACAATCGCTCTATAAGTATTCCTTTTGTGAAAAATACTTTAAACTTATAAAGCCTAGGCTATTAATAAATTTTCACGCCCACGTCTTAGGTGATCATCCAGTTTATATATTTTTTTATAAATGTCCTCTTTTTCAATACCAGATACTTGAATTAAGTATTGTTTTGCAAGCTGTTGAACTGTGAGCCAAGCTTCACAACGCTCTTTCAATTCTGCTGCCTTGCTGTGCAGTAGGTATATAATTGCATGGGCGAATGCGCTTCCCTGTGACATGCCCAGATAAAAATCTTGCGATCCCATATGCAGTAGATCTTTTCCTGTAATACCAGATGCCGAACTTGTTGCCAAAATGCCCCCTGAAATAGCCAACAAAGTGCTTGAAACTGTTTCAGAACAACAGATAAAGTTAAATAAAAATTGTCGTGCTGTCACCATAGAATAAGATGGATATATCAGGAAAATATTTGCACGTTCAAATTTTTCTGTAAGCTGCGCATCTGTAAATTGTCCTGTCTCCAGTTCTTCGGCGCGTTTTTCATAGGATACTAACCGTTTTTGGTCCATTTTTTTCACATAACTTAAGCTAACCCATAAATATTTAAAAAGTGCTGAGCCAATCAACCCTAAGCCAATAACTGACACCATAACATCTATTGGTAAAAATGCATTATTAGATAGATAGTCGACACCACCAAGACCTGATGCAACACCTGATAAACCATACAGAACAAGTGAAAATAGACTGACTCCATCTGCAAAAGATGTATAAGCACGTTTAAAACCTTGTACGCATGGAGATGGGACTACTTTTACATCTTCAGGTATTTCTGCAAGCGCCTTTTCCCATTCAGCACTTTGTGCACCATCTTTAAAACGTTGTGTAAGGGACAAACTTGTATATGTATACGCGTGTGAGCCTTCAACAGCACCTCTTGGGCTTGGGGGCATAGACAATGTAAGCCCCAAAGGTGGTTGCTCATTTTCAACAGTACTAATTTCTGGTTCAATTGGTTCATGTGAGCTGTGATTACTAGCATGTGATGCTGCCCATGCACGTGCGCGTGCGTCAGGCTCCAAATCTTCTGGTGTGCTAAAGGCAGCTTCATTAAAATCCTGATCTGGGGCTAAAACGTGAGCATGCAGGCTGCTAGGAACAGATATAACAGATACGCGTCCGTCTAAATCGTCATGAACTGGGGTGGCACCCTCAATTGTGAAAGTTTCATCAAAAACAGATACAGGAACAGCTGTAGGAAAAGCATTTGAATGTATAAGTGTAAGTTCGTCATCAGATGCAAAAAATACAGAGATACTGACACCTAAACAGACAAAAAATTGAACCATGTTTTTAATTCCTTTAAAAAGTTGGATCTCAATCACTAGTAAGTGATCCTAATTTTAGCTTATTTTAAATGTGTTAAAATTTTATAAACAGATTAGACAAAAACACAATTTATTGCGACCATTTTGAATTTTCCCACTAAACCAGTTATGATATAAGTATCTTAATATTTTATAAGATCATTGATGCGCTTCTGCTTTTTCGTTATTTTCTTGTTATCTATGCAAACGCCCACGTTATGTGATTTCAAACCATACGTGTTAAATAAAAAAATAAAGTTGGATGACAGACTTGTCATCAAAGCAGAAAAAAATACACTTTTTTTTGATTGGCTTAAACAAACAAAAACGGCTCTTATACATCTGGATACACAGAACCAGTCTGAGGAATGGTGGTTTGTTTTTGATGACCTTCCTAAAGTTATTTCATTCCCTGATGAACACGATTTACCTGTGGGTGTCGTGTCATTACGTCAAGAAACAAAAACCTCTGTTGAAAAAACGCATCTTATTATTAAAATAAAAATTAGTAATCAATTTGCATTTAAAATTTCAAAGCACGATACATCATGGTCTGTGGAAGTCATACAAAAGACAAAAAAACCGCGACATAAGATAGCGCCGTTAGATACTAAATCCTGGCCACATACGACTTATCCTAATATAGGAGATAATCTTCCCTATACATTAAATATAAAAGACATCAGTAACAATCGATATTTAATATGTATTTTAATGGATAAAAATATCGGTTTTATTAATAAGTATGAAACACCCTTTTATAAAGTATTAAGCTCAATCCAAGGTGGTGGAGCTGAACTATTTAGCGACGATGTGCAATTGGTTCAACATCAAGGAAACCTAACCTTAAAAGTTATAACACCATTAAAGCCACAGAACGACCTTAAGGTTGCTAATAAAAAAAAATTACCTGCACAAATTGGTATTTTTAAAAAATATGATACAAAAACATTATTAACCTATATAAATACATATCAAGCTATTCAAATACAACATAAAACCCCACTTACCAATCGGCTACATAGAGCTTGGATAGAAATGATGGTAGGCAATGAACATGCTGCTTTATCATTTATCCGCGATATCGAAAAAGACCATCCTGGTGTTATGCATCACCCATTTGTACGCGCATTAAAAACAACGGCTTATATAATGGATACAAGCTTTATTAAAGCACAGGAAAGTAGCTTATTTTTACCACGGACAGCTGAAAACATCTTATTAATAGCTTTAATAGAAACTGCTAGAGGTGCAACGGTCACACAAGAATCTGATTTACACATCATATGCGATATATATAAAAACTATACGCGCAACATTCGTGACGAAATTATGGGCCTTATTTTTATTGCACTAATTGATATTCAAGATTATGCCACATTGGAAATATTATTAAACAATATCCCAGAACCTAAAACATTTCAGTTTGGTGGATATTTCCAATATGCAAAAATAATACTAGAACTTTCAAAGGATACTGCAGGAACTAAATTTCAAAAATTAGGTGATTTTATTGCAGATATTAAATTTGGCAAGTTATCACAACATTTACAAGCGCACGCATTATTTCAAAAATTATTACTTGATATACGCAACGGCAGTATATCAACATCTGACTCTGTAAAGCAGCTTGTCAGTCTTTCGTACATGTGGCGTGGAGACCGATTTGAAGCACAGATACTGCTCACTTTATCAACATTAATGATGAAAAACAAACAATACAACCAAGCTCTTTATTATTTTCGGCGACTTAAAGACTTTTATATACCAATGTATAAAATTCTTCATTTACATAAGAAAATGGAATTTTGTTTTATGAACTTTTTTAAAACAAACATAGAGAAAACGTCTCCTCTTCGGATTATTAGCTTTTATGAAACTTACAAAGAATATACGCCAAGCTCTGTTGAAGAAGTTCATATTATTCAAACTGTTGCAACCACTCTTATGAAGCTTGATTTATTAGAACAGTCAGCGGCATTACTGACATCGGCTACAAAAAATAAAAATAGCAAACATGCTTTAATTGATTTTTATCTTGATGCAGCACAATTACATATTGATAATAAAAATGGTGAATTAGCTTTATCAACGCTTAACGCCATTCCACAACCAGGCAAGGATAAATATGCAGATCAGATAACGATGTTAACTGCCAGAGCGTACGCAGCAATGGGAAAGCTTGATAAGGCTCTTGAACTTTTAGATGAAAAAAGCACTGTTAGCAGCTTAAAACTTGCAGCGGATTTATTAATAGAAAAACAAAATTGGGACGCAGCAAGAAAACGTTTATTTCAACTTGTGTTAAAGTTAGATGATCAAGAGCATAAAAATGTTAAAGCTGATGCTCTACAATGGCTAGCTATGATTAACATCCTAACTGATCGTATTTACGATAATCAGGCACTAGTGTTCGTCAACAAACAATTTATTAGCAAGCTTCCTGAAAATATACGCCGTACATTTGATCTACTCACCAATGATGAAGAAATGCAAACCATGACCAGATATTCTGTTGAAAAGCAACTAAATGACAAAGGCATTGCAGAGTTTTATGAACATTACATGAAAAAGAAACAATAAGGCTTTAATTGTTTCGTTAGAAGCCTTATTGCACAACATGCAAAAAAAAGATCAGATCTTCAAAATATCGGAAAAAATGAATATTTTTTACAAAGGTTAGTTGCTGTGCTTTCGTTCAGCACGCTCCATAGATAGTTTTATAAAATATACCTTCTTACACTAAATAGATTCAACTTCAGAAATCATTGTCATTTTCTAGATTATCCTCCATTTGTTTTTTTTTTAAAAAAACATTTTTTTCAATACACTCTATCATTAATCCTGCAACATCTTTTTCTGTGATGTCCTCGATCCCCTCCAATCCAGGAGAAGAGTTCACTTCAAGGACCTTGGGCCCTGTTATTGATTGAATGATATCAACACCGGCTACTTTTAGCTTTAAAATACGGGCCGCTTTAATAGCAATTTTTCTTTCTTCTAAAGTCGTTTTTACTGGTGATGCAGTACCACCAAGATGTAAGTTTGATCGAAAATCGTCTGGTGCAGACTCACGCTGCATAGAACCAACAACTTTTCCATCTATCACAAAACACCTAATGTCTTTACCTAAAGATTCCTTGACAAATTCTTGCACTAAAATATTAGCATTTAAGCTTTTAAAGGCATTAATAACACTTTCAGCTGCTTTATTGGTTTCTGCAAGCACCACCCCCTTACCCTGAGCACCTTCCAACAGCTTAATAACTAATGGTGCACCACCAACTGTTTGTATCACCTGCTTGGTATCTACAGGCGAATGGGCAAAGCTTGTAAGGGGCATTGGTATTTTGTGCATTCCTAATATTTGTAGCGCGCAAAGCTTATCGCGTGACAATGAAATAGGAAGTGAATTATTTAAACAAAAAACACCTAAGGACTCAAACTGACGAATAAGAGCACAACCATAGAAGGTCATTGAAGGCTTTATTCTTGGAATAACAGCATCTAAATTATTCAGAAGTTCCCCACTTCTGTTGTAAATTTCGTGACCATCAGGCCCCATATTAATATAACAATGCTTGATATTAATAAATTTTATTTTGTGACCGCGCTCTTCGCCACATTCAAGTTTGAAGTGCAACACGGTTGATATTTTTATTAAATGCCTG
>CAZTIE010000022.1:0-14966 GCA_964613645.1 uncultured Verrucomicrobiales bacterium | reverse complement strand
ACGACCTGTTTAGTAAATTTACTTAATATCTCATTTTATTAGCATTTGGCTATAACACAGATATTTTTACTCTTTCACTGTGATTTAATTGTTTGTATATTCTCATGAGTAACACCTTTCTAACTGCTGGTTCAGCAATATTTAGTTTAAGGTGTTGCACTTCAGTTTAGAACAGGGGTTATATAAAAATCTATTTTTAAATTTTAAGAAAATTTTAATATTTAACTAGTAAGATAAAAGTAAGACCAAAATAAATGGGTTATTACGCGTGATGAAAACTATATACTTATTTTTTTTAATATTGCTTATCGTATGTCCTGCATCAAGTGCATATTTGCATGCTGGAAGCTATCCCTCAGAAAGCACTACCAACAACAATGTAGAAGCGGAACAGAACGATAACAACCAGCAAGAAAAAAAGCAAATACAAACCCCTTATCCAGATGATAATAATCAAGTGGCAACACCGCCAGCACCACCGATGCCAACAACACAACTGAATTATAATGATGCACAAACTCAATATGCCGCCATGCAAGCCGCTAACAATGCATTAACTGAACGAGCAAAAATGAGGCATAACTCCAGAAGGACAAACCCTCCCCAACAACCAAACATACCCTCCACCATGGTAATGCCACAACTTCCACAATTTGTTCAAAATATGCAAAGACCAGACCCACGTATAAATGAAAGCAGGAACTTATTAAGTTTACCTGCACTCAACATCGACATGAATTCACCACACAATCAGAATATACAGACACAGAATACACCACCACCATCAAATGAAAAATGTCATGTTGTTTGCGGTCAATATAGTAATTATACTTATGCCACCTTAATTTCAAGTATTGCGCAGTCATCAAGCGTAATGGTAAATGGAATCATGCAAAAAGTCACAAAATTTACAGCTGGTCAAATACAAAATAAAGCACAATGCACTGCTGAAGCGTTGACACCTCATTTATCTGGAAAAAATACATTATATTCTAATGCGCGCTTTTATCCAGGCATGCCAAGGCCGCAGCTTTTTTATCGTATTTGTAAAAAGCAATGCCTAAGTGGCACGGATGGGGTTATTTTTAAAAAATCTAACCCTGTCATTATAGAATTTATGAGACAATATGACTTTACGCATGGTAAAAAAGACGATAAAACACTTGCACTTATAGCAGCAAGTGGCAATGGTGGGTTTGAAGATGATACGCCCCAAGCTACGCCAAACGGAAAAAAGAAACAAAAATTCTACCAAGCTGGCGCTCAGATAGTGCCAAAACGGGGAGGTTAACCTCACAAAAAAAAGCCTCAATATTTATATCAGACTCTGCATAAAAAACAGTATGTGAATCAACAGCACCTTGTCGTTTTAAATTTAATATCACATTCAAATAAAGATCTGTTCGTTTAAAGGGTGGGTCAAGAAAAACCAAATCAAAATATTGCTTTGTCGTGATTTTAGATACATCTTGACAAACAACGTTTACATCAACTTCTTCAGCGTTTTTAATAGTAGACCGTATATTTTCAACCAGAACCCGCGCAACAATTTTAGATTTTTCAACAAATAAACATTTTTCAACCCCTCTAGACAGCGCCTCTAATCCTAAAGCACCACTGCCAGCAAAGGCATCCAAAACGGACAATTCATTAAACTTTTTCTCTAACACAGAATGCTCTAGTATATTAAATACTGCCTGACGCACTTTATCTGATGTGGGGCGCGTCAAGCACCTGTCAGGTTCCAACAACCGTAACCCTTTATATTTTCCTGAAATAATACGCATACTTTTATTTAAACAACAGAATAAAAAGTATCGTTATCATCTTCTATCATTAATAGACTAAGAATCGTATTAAATATTTTTTCTGGGGTGATAACATTATGATCATTCTTCAAGTCATGCAGTTCCTTACGGTAAATCGGGTGATATTGACGCTGATCACTTAGCAAACCAAAATTATTTAAAACACGCAGAACATGTGAAGACAAGCCACCTGATGCGTTCTCTTCAACAGACACAAGCAAATCATGCTCACCGGCAAGGTTAACCAACATACGTTCATCTAGGGGCAGCAAAAATCGTGCGTCAGCAACCGTTGTACTGATCCCATTGGCATGTAAAAGTTTTGAAGCCTCTATACAATCCTTCAGGACATTACCATAAGATAGAAGAGCCACCTTATCGCCTTTTTTAATGATATTCCCACGTCCTAATTCAACCGGCTTTTTAATATCTAGCGATAAAGACAGCTCCTTTGACAACCTTAAGACACAGGGAGACGTTAAATTTGTTGCAGAAAACTGAATCATGGATTCAATATCTTCTTGGGAACCTGGCGACATCAGCACTAAATTCGACAAACTACCTAAGAATGTGGAATCAAAAAATCCAGCATGCTGAGGTGAATGCAATAAAACACTACTATGATCAATAATAAAACGTACGGGGTAACTTTGAACGCAAGCATCAACCAACGCTTGATCTAAAACGCGCTGCAACATATTTGAATATAAAATGACATAAGTTTTAAACCCCTGTGTTGCCAGCGTAGACGCCAAAGATATTGCATGCCCTTCAGATATACCAGCATCAATATAACGTTCAGGAAACAAATCTTTAAACGCCAAAAATGGAGAACTATAGTTTGACATTGAAAGTGAGACAAGCACAATCTTAGGATCAAGGTGTGCCGCTTCAATAAGCGCCTTACAAGCAAAAAATGGCAGTGCCTTCTCTATTTTTTTGCTTTGGAGATTATTATTAGCACTATCAAAATTCAAAATATTATTTGAAGCCGTTGCATCAGCCTCAGCAGGCGCGTGACCCTTCCCCTTTTTTGTTTTTATATGCAAAAAATAGGGTGTTTGTTCTTTGGAATTTTTAATTTCTGTAAAAATACGAATTAATTCCTCTATATTATGGCCATCAACGGGACCAATATAGTTAAAACCTAAATCTTCAAACAAACAAGGCTGGTCCGTAAAATGCTTACTATGAAGCTGTTTTAAATAATAACCAAATGCACCACCGTAATTTTGAGCACTTTCAACATTATCATTTAAAATAACCAATATTTTTCCAGAAATACTACCCGCATGATTCATGGCCTCAAAAGCCTGTCCACTTGAAAGTGAGACATCCCCAACCACACTAACAATATCATAGTTTTTATTGTTCATATCACGACAAACTGCATGCCCAACGGCTTTTGACAACACACACGCTGGTTTTGCAGAAGCAACAGGATCTTGGTCTATTCTGCCAATTTTTTCCATTAAAATTTTATACGGGCCTTTTTGATGCCCGATATCCCACAATACTTTATCTTGCGGTTCATTAAACACGTAATTCAAAGCTATTGACAGCTCAACAACACCTAAAGATGATCCAAGAAAATTAGATTTTTCTTCAATGATGAGGCGACGAATCTCACGTGCTAAAGCATCCAACTCTGGGAACATTAATTGTGTCAGATCTTTAGTAGAGTTTATTTTGTCTAAATAAGGCGTGCTGTACATAAAAAGCTCTTAAATATTTGTTAAGTTTGCAAAAGGGTTAAGGACTTTTGTAATATATTTTTATGAAAAGCCTTATCACCTTTTTTCTTCTCAAAGAATACACGTAAATCGACTGCAAGCTCCTTAGAAAAATATAGTAACGATTCATCTTCAAAACGCTGTACCATACGCAAATAAATTTTATCAATATTTGAAAAGTGATTTTGCGATAAAATTTCCATATCCTTTATATATACATTTTTGATATTCTCTGCATGTGACCAAGAAGTGCTATGAATAATTTGCAGTTTATTGTTAAATGATTCATTTGCAGATTGCAAACCCTCTAACTCTTTTTGTAGTTTTATTTTCTGCGTTTCTAAAGAATCTATGCCTTTTTTGATTTTATCAATATCATCTTTTAAATTACTGATAATATCCGGCCATATTTTTCTATAGCCTACATATAAAAAAATAAAAAAACTTAAAAGAATGAAAAAATAAGGGTTATTTAACATGATTTATCACCATTAGATGTGACATCTTGCTTGACGATATTTAAATAGCTTTTTACATTTTTTTCATATTCTACTTTGGCAGTGGCGGTTTTTTTTGATAAAAGCGACTCAAACGCAGCAACTTTATCATTCATTTTTTTCTCTAATAAATCAACATGCTGCTTTTTTTCAATTTCAAGATCCTTTTTGACTGACAACAAAAAATCATGTGCTTTTTTTTCTGCAATCTGCACCTCTTCTTGACGTTTTGTTTTAATATCGTTCAATTGTTTTTCTAAAGCACGAATTGATTCTTGTTCTTTATCTAAGAATTTTTTTCTGTTCTTGAAAATGATTTCCACCCTTGGAAACAGGATAAAACGCACGAAACAAACCAATGCAAACCCAGACACAAATAACCAAAAAATTTGGCTAGAAAAAGTTGAAGAATCAAACTGTGGCATAGATAAACAAACTTATTTAAACAAAATCAACAAAGACACGATAAATGCTAACAAAGCTACTGATTCAGTTAAAGCAAACCCTAAAATAGCTTTTGAGAACAGTTCGTTGCTAGCCTCTGGATTACGTGAAATACCAGATAGTAGACTAGAAAAAATATTACCAAGACCAATACCAACACCTAAAAGGGCAAATACTGCAAGACCTGCACCGATCATTTTTGCTGCTTCAACGTCCATAATTCATACTCCGTTTCTTGTTTAAATATTAATGTAGGTTCAGTGCATCGTTTAAATAGATGCATGATAAAATTGTAAAAACGTACGCTTGCAGTAATGCTACTACAACTTCAAAAAAAGTGACAGCCGTATTTATAATCAAAGGCACGATAGAAAGCGGTAAAAAAGCGGTTCCAGCAATCATAACGGCAAAGGAAGCAAAAATTTTTATCATCACATGCCCTGCAACCATATTAGCAAATAAACGAATAGACAAGCTAACAGGGCGCATGAAATAGGATAAAATCTCAACTGGAATCAAAATTGGTACAACATAAAATGGAACACCTTCAGGCAAAAATAACCTGAAAAATTTAAATCCGTGTTTCATCAACCCCACAAAGGTGACAGATATAAACACAGTTAACGCTAAAGTACCGGTTACCACAAGCTGGCTTGTTGAGGTAAAGGCCCCTGGAATTAAGCCCAACAAGTTAGAGAAGAAAACAAAAATAAACAAACTAAAAATATATGGCAAATATTTAAGTCCGCCTTCACCACAAAATTCTTGTAGCAGCGTATTTAAAAATGTATACGTATTTTCAACGATAGATTGCATTTTAGTTGGCACAAGCGAACGCGTTCTTGTTGCCATAAAACTAAGGACACAAAACAAAACAACACTTAACACCATAAATAGTGATGCATTCGTAAAAGATATATCTATCCCTAAAAAATACAGGGGGATATAGGTTTTAATTTGAAATTGATTTAGCGGATCCATATTTCCAGATCAATAAAAATCACTTAGTAACACTTTACCGCGCAAACTCAATACAAGCAAGAATTAAAATATTTTTGCGATAAAAATCAAGCAACAGGAAAAGGAACTACAAAACCAAACAACCGTATGCGAACACCTATATTTTTACAGCTCTTTGCGCATAATTGAAATAAAAAAACCGTCCGTTTTATGATCCAATGGTGTTAATTGCAGGCCTTCAGTGTCTTGTTTTTGCTTTAGTTTCGCTATCACTTCAGGATGATTTTCACCAACAGGCTCAAGACTAAATTCGGGGTTATTTGTTAAAAACTTCTTAATTTGATCATGGTTTTCAGCGCGCCAGATAGAACATGTTGCATAAACAAATAACCCGCCTGGACGAATGTATTTTTTAGCCGTTTCTAAAATATCTTGCTGCTTTACAAG
Source organism: uncultured Verrucomicrobiales bacterium (assembly GCA_964613645.1). Classification (GTDB taxonomy): domain Bacteria; phylum Pseudomonadota; class Alphaproteobacteria; order Paracaedibacterales; family UBA11393; genus UBA11393. Next base: position 9,077 of record CAZTIE010000022.1, on the reverse strand, counting down.
TAATTCTTTTAAATCTTTTGGCTTAAACGTTATTTTAAGATCAGGGTTCCTTCGCCATGTACCAGATCCTGAACAAGGAACATCTATCAATACGCAATCAAAATAATTGTGATGACGTTTCCACCATTTTTTGTCATCTAATTCTTTTGCTTGAACATTATGAACGTCTGCACGCCTATAGCGTTTGACTCCTTGATTTAAGCGCCATGGCAATAGATCTGTTGCAACTAATCTGCCCTTATTTTTCATCATTGCTGACATGAGAAGTGTTTTACCGCCAGCACCAGCACAATAATCAAGAACATTTTCGCCAGGTTTCACATTAGCAAATAAAGACACAAGTTGTGCCCCTTCATCTTGAACTTCAATAATGCCCTTTTTCCAAATAGACATTTCCTGTAATGGAATTCTATTTTTAAGACGCATACCAAATGGGCTTAAGTCAGTTGCCTCCGCAACAATGCCATTGCGTTTAAAGGTGTCTAACACTTCTTCGCGATTGCCATTAAATGGGTTCACGCGAATATCAAAAGGTGCCTGTTCGTGAAGTGCTATCAAATGATCATCTAGATTACCTGGCAAATCTTGAAAATAAGGTAAGAAGCATTTTGGAACAATAATTTGATTTTCAGAAAAAACAGAAAGTGCTTTTTCGATAATAGTTTTTTCATGTTCATTTGGCAGCTTAATACCATAACGTTGCGAGTAGGGTCGTGGATCATTAGCAAAATCATCCTTCATCACATCAAAATGCAATCCGTTCTTAAAAGCCCAGTAGGTTAGTGTTAATAAACGGGGGGTCAGCGCACCCTTTAGAGCGTTTGCATAACCATGATAAAAGCGCAAAATTTCAAAAAATGAATCACCCAGATATTTGCGGTCATGTGACCCCATGAACCGGCGTTCCCGGCAGTAGTTTACAAAAATATTATCCGCTGGTGCTTTGTTATCAGCATCTAAAATATAGGTTAGTAATTCTTCTATAGACCGAAGTCTTGCACTTTGTTTCATTGCTTATGCTCACATTACGAATACCGTATTGTAACATTTTATTTAATCTTTGGGTGGTAAAAGTTTAAGAGTCTATAAAAATAGCCATCCCTTTAACAGGATAGCCATCTGAAATGTGAGCGCACTGTCATTATTTAATTTACAGGAATCAGAACACCTTCAAATACAGTATCATTCTTTTTAACTTCGGCTAGTTCTACTGGTGATTTTACGAGCATTTTATCAGGGTGCATTAACATAAATTCCTTGCCCGTCCCCATACGATCACCTTCTTGCATAAACTGCACAAATACAGACTTACCCGCTCCATCTAAAGGAAGCTTAACAAAAGCACCAACCCCAGTTTTTTTCAGTTCCACAAGTGCATCAATGCCCCCTGATTCATTTCGAAACACTTCAGACTTTAGACTACCTTTTTTATTTAAACGTTTGTCTGCAAAAAATTCAATCTTACCTATAAACCCTCTACGTAACTGCGCATCAGGCAAATTTGACTGAATATCTTTAATTAAGATGAAGTTTTTCTTTACGTTTTCCCTTGTAAGTTCTTTTTCCTGCTGATATCTAGTTAAATCTGCCTTTAATTTAGCATCTTTTCGTTCTGCCCTAGTAAGCGCTGTATCATGAGAAACATCAGATGCGTCATTATGTTGATCACGCAAATCTTCTAAACGGTCCTGCAAAGTTGAATTTCTTTCACCATCTCTAAATCTATCTGCAGGCACAGCAGCACGTACGACCACAGGTGCAACTGAAGTCTCTTGAGCACGGAAAAACTCTGCACGTTTATCTAAAGAGGCTTTTAACGCCACTATTTCAGCAAGCTCAGCCTGTACAGAATCAGGAAGACGAGCCGATAAACTATTAACGATTAACAAACTGCAACACGCAACTATAATTTTCTTCATTATATTGATCCACTGTAATTTACAGCCTACTTATATTATAGGGTGCAAAAGTTAACAATTCGTTAATATTGGGTATTATCCGCCAACATGCTAAGCTGCATATAAAGATTATAAAACACATGAAATAATGCTGCATCCTCTTCTTTATGAACAAGCAAACCAAAAGCATATTCCGTTTAAATTGGTTAGCAGCTATACACCTCAAGGCGACCAACCGACAGCCATTAAAGAATTGGTAGAAGGGCTTGAGGATAATATTCGCGATCAAGTTTTATTAGGGGTAACAGGATCTGGCAAAACATTTACTATGGCCAATGTTATTGAAAAAACACAGCGTCCAGCCCTTATTATGGCACCCAATAAAACGTTGGCAGCGCAGCTGTACCATGAAATGAAAACATTTTTCCCGGATAATGCCGTGGAATATTTCGTATCTTATTATGACTATTACCAACCAGAAGCTTACGTAGCACGCTCGGACACATACATAGAAAAAACTGCTGCCATTAATGAAGAAATTGACCGTATGCGCCACAGTGCAACGCGCGCACTGCTAACCAGACGCGATGTAATTTTAGTTGCCAGTGTATCGTGTATATACGGCATTGGTGGTGTTGAAGCCTATGCAGAAATGACTTACCCCTTAAAAGTTGGCGATGAAATTGGACTTGACACCATCACGCGTAAGTTAATTGCGTTACACTATACACGAAACGATCTTAATTTTACGCGTGGTACATTTCGTAAAAAAGGAGATATATTAGAAATATTTCCCTCACATAGTGAAAGCCGCTCATGGCGCCTCAGCTTTTTTGGTGATGAAATAGAGTCTATTACGGAACATGACTCTTTAACAGGCGAAAAATTTGGCAAATTAGACACCATTTTAATATTTGCCAATTCACACTATGTAACACCGGTTCCCACACTACAACAAGCTATTAAACATATTCAAGCAGAACGCATCGTGCGCTTAAAAGAACTTGAAGATCAAAACAAACTTGTAGAGTATCAACGCCTTGATCAGCGCATCCAGTTTGATATTGAGATGATGATATCCACTGGTACCTGTTCTGGTATTGAAAATTATTCACGCTATTTAACAGGCAGATCTGCTGGCGATCCGCCCCCTACTTTATTTGAATATTTACCAAAAAATGCCTTATTATTTGTTGATGAATCTCATGTTGGCGTACCACAAATTAATGGTATGTTTAAGGGGGACAGAGCACGTAAGACCAATCTTGCAGAGCATGGTTTCAGACTGCCATCTTGCTTAGATAACCGCCCCTTAAAATTTGAAGAGTGGAACAAAATGCGCCCACAAACAGTTTTCGTGACGGCAACACCAGGGCCCTTTGAATTAAATCAAACGCAAGGTGTCTTTACGGAACAAGTCATTCGCCCAACAGGCCTTGTTGACCCTTACTACAGTATTCGCCCATGCGAAAATCAAATTGACGATCTGATGCATGAGTGCCGAAAAACAATTCAAAAGGGCTTTCGTATTTTGGTTACAACCCTCACAAAAAAAATGGCAGAAGCGCTTACGGAATATTTAACAGAATCTGGCCTTAAAGTACAATACATGCACTCTGATATTGATACATTACAGCGCATTGAAATTATCCGTGGTTTGAGATCGGGCGAGCATGATATTTTGGTTGGCATCAACCTATTACGCGAGGGGCTAGATATTCCAGAATGCGGACTGGTTGCCATTTTGGATGCCGATAAAGAAGGTTTCTTAAGATCTAAAACATCGCTTATTCAAACAATTGGTCGCGCGGCAAGAAACTCTGAAAGCCATGTGATTTTATATGCAGATCATAAAACAGGCTCAATGACAGAAGCGTTGCTAGAAACTGATAGACGCCGCACAAAGCAACAGGCACATAATAAAAAGCATAATATTACACCACAAACTGTAAAACGTGCACTTAATGAAGTATCTGCAGAACATGCATCAACATCTACGAAAAGCAGCAACGGTCTTATTGATAAAAAATCAGGAACATTAAAATCTGCAAAAATGTTAGAGAGCGAAAAAATGACTCTCATAAAAAAAATGGCAAAACACGCCGAGAATTTAGAATTTGAAGAGGCCGCAAAGTGCCGTGATAAAATTAAAAAAATTGATGAAATTTTACTAGGGTAATAAGGACAGACTTAAAATTATATTGCGGCATTAACCATTTCTTAAATATTGTTAGATATATTTCAATTAAGGCAATAAAAGCCTAGATGGTCTCGTGTGGCGGGAAGGGATTTGTAGCGATCCCTTGGTAGCAATCATATCTGTATCTGGTGGGTGCGGAAATAATACCATCGATCCTAGGACAGGTAGACTAAACTTAGAATTCAGGTTCAGTATACGTGTTTTGCATAAGATTGAACAGATCTGTATGTTGTAATTTATTAACCAAAATTAACGGTTTTTAAGTATGCAGGGAGGTTGTGTCTTCGTGTGTGGCGGAGGGGTGGACGATGCTGCGTGGTGTCCCGGGTGGATCCCATCAGAAAACTACTGCATATAAAATCTAGCTATTAAGCATGAATACTCAGAAATATACTGTATAAAAAAAATAGTAACTTATCTGTTAGAAAATTAGCTATAAATATTGGTATCATGCAAGAAATTCACTATCCAATAATGCGCCTTTATTAATGTCGAGAGTCTTTTGGGTATAGGTGTTTACGATTAACTTCAAAAAATACATATATTTCAAAATAAGTATTGCATAACAGGATGAAACATATTATAATTTACTTACTGTTTAGCGCCCGTAGCTCAATTGGATAGAGCGTCAGACTACGGATCTGAAGGTTAGGAGTTCGACTCTCTTCGGGCGCACCACTTATTTAATTAAGGTACTTTAGGAACTTATTATGGCCAAGAAATCACCAGTGATTGATTTGAAAATGTTATCTACTGCAGATACTGGATTTTTCTATGTAGCAAAACGCAACCCACGTCAAAAACCTGAAAAAATGGAAATGCGTAAATACGACCCAGTTGTTCGCAAACACGTTATTTTTAAAGAAGCGAAAATTAAATAATTTTCTCTACTTTCTTTTAAAACCTGCTTTATGCGGGTTTTTTCACATTATACCTATATATATTCTATGCTAAAAGTTACAAATCTTTACGATTCGCGCATACAAAATAGCATGAGCAACCCTATAAGTTTCAACATAAATCCTGGTGAGCTTCTGGCTGTAAAAGGTATTAACGGCACAGGCAAAACCACCCTACTGCGTTTAATTGTTAATATAATAACACCACCGGATGATTCTGAGGCACTCATTACCGATTCACATCAATATTTAGGCGCAAAAAACGGCCTACTTTTCAATGTTAAAATCCACCACTATTTAACAAGAGCAATCGGCTCTTTTTCTCAAGAAGACTTAAATAAAAACGTTTGCGACCTGTCTACCGGCATGCAACGTCAACTTGCCCTGTATTACTTATCACAGCAACAGAAAAAGCTGTGGATTATAGATGAGCCAACAGCACACCTAGATAAAACAGCTAAAGACTTATTCTATAAAAGTCTTGAATCACACGTCGCGAAAGGGGGCTCAGCCCTTATTGCAACACATGACAGTACGCCCCCCAATATAAGAATCCTCAATATAGGTAGTGAACAAATAATATAATCTGCTAAGGTAAGATACAAACCAATAACTTATATGCTAAATTAGCGCTACCATGATTACATTTCAATCCGTATCCTTTTCATATCCAAAAAAAAAACAAGCCGCTTTCAATAATTCAACGTTCACATCTACAATTAAAGGCGGCGACTGTGTTGCAATTGTTGGTGCAAACGGATCTGGCAAGACAACTTTTCTAAAATTAATTTCAGGTTTACTAAGCCCCCATAAAGGGCATGCACACATTGGCAAAGAACTAAAAGCTTCATACCTTACGCAGCTTCAACATTATGACCGCATATACCCTTTAACTGTTTTTGATGTCGTTAACATGGCACACCCTATCCCAAAATTATTATGGAAAAGCCATACACATCAGCAGAATGAATCAACGATACGAGCGCTAGAAACAGTTAATTTGATTGATAAAAAAAACAATCATATCTCCAATTTAAGTGGTGGGGAATTTCAACGCATGCTCTTTGCCAGAACATTGGCAGAAGACAGCGATATTATATTACTGGACGAGCCTTTTACCTCTATCGATGAAACAACAATAGAAATATTATTAGAGCTTATGTCTAAAATAACGCAGCAATTTAACAAAACTATTTTATGCATATGCCATGATTTAGATCTTGCACAAGAATATTTTACGCATGTGATACATATAAAAGAACAGCAACCCATTTTATATACACAAGACGAATGGCGGCTATTTTTTAGTGAAAACGGAGGACGTCATGCCATTTAATATACTCGAAATAGTATACCAGCCTTTTGTTGACTATGGCTTTATGCGATCTGCCCTTGCTGCCTGTATATGCTTAACACTATCAACATCTATACTAGGAACATTCATTGTTTTTAAACGAATGAGCCTTATGGGCGAGGCCCTATCACACGGCATATTGCCAGGCATTGCACTCGCCTTCATGGTATCTGGGCTATCAACACTAGGCCTAACAATTGGTGGCATGATAGCTGGCATTTTAGTTGTATTACTTAGTTTTAGGTTATCAAGCAAATCAAACATCCCGGAAGATTCAAGCCTATCAGCTATGTATATTATATTTTTAAGTATTGGATTTCTATTATTGTCCTCTGCAAATAGCGGGGTACATTTAACGCATATTTTATTTGGCAATATACTAGCCGTTGATACCGACACGTTGCTGTTAATAGTCATCATATCCGTCACTACCTTATGCACAATGATATTTTTAACAAAACCCCTTCTATATGCGTCATTTGACCCCGTCCTATTGAACCTAAAGGGATATTCCGTCACCCTAATTCAAAGCGTGTTTTTAGCACTTGTAGTCCTCAATTTAGTAGCGGCTTGCCAAGCAATTGGCACATTAATGGCCCTTGGTGTTATGTTACTACCAGCAATCACAAGCCGTATATTAGCCACACGCTTTAAACATATCATTTTACTTAGTGTATCACTTGGTATATGTGGAAACTTGATAGGTCTTTTGATATCTTACCATTTTAACTTATCTGCCGGCCCAACAATTGTACTGGTTCTAGGCTTATTTTTCTTATCAAGCATATTTTTGCGGCCAGAAAAACAGGATTTTTAACAGACAACACACCATCCGAATAAACAAATATTAATAAATGATTAAAATCATTAATTAACACTTGTTTTTTTTGAATTTTGCGCCATATTAGAAGTAAGGGATAATGAATACATATTTTTCTGGGAGGGAATTGAATAATGACTATTGGACTTGTTGACCCAAAAACTAAATTTAATATTTTAGTTCAACGAAAAACATCCATAGAAAAGGAGTTGTCTAATAGATCTAACACGCCTAAGGGCACATTAGACTTCACTGTGCATAGGCTAAATAAAGAAAAAGTACGCATTAAACAGGATTTAGCAGTCATTAGTTTTCGCTACACCCCCGATACTATCGCCTAACCTTTTTGACAATATTTTAATAAAAAGCTACTAAAAAAAAATAACATTTGCAAAAGTGAAATAAATAAAGCATAATGTGAACAGTAAATTTAATCACATGTTTAAAATGGCTTTAGAGAGAAAAATGAAATTACCAGAAGAAAAAACAGACTACAAAATTTTACTGTCAGCGCGAGAATTGTTCGTAGAACACGGATTTTCTGGAACGTCTATGGGTAAAATTGCGATGAAAGCAAATGTCAACCACAGCCTTATCTTCCATCACTTTGGAAACAAACAAAAATTATGGCAAGCCGTAAAAGATAATATCATTGAAGAAGGTAAAAGACTTTACGCACATGTTCCTGAAACAAAACTTCTGTTTGCAGACTTCCTCGAAATTCTTATTAAAAGAGCAACTGAATTTTACAAAAACAATCCTGACATCGTGCGCATGATCAACTGGCAACGTGTTGATGTTGCTGCTGGCGATATTATAGGACTAAATCTTTCACCTGAATCAAAACAATGGTTAGAAGCGTGTAAGCATTACCAAACAACAGGCGATATTAACAAAAAGCATAAACCTGAGTATGTTGTAACAATGATCTTAGCTGTTATCAGCTCTCTATCAATGGATCCAAACAACTTTGTGAATGATGCAAAAGCAAAAGAAGAATATACAAATTTTTGCGTGAGCATACTTTTAAGCGCATTAAAAGTATAATTTCAATTGAACCTGATTGTTCATGAAAAAGCTTCCCATTTCAGCATTTATAATATGTTGCAATGAAAAGGATCGGATCTGCCATACTATTAATAGTTTGGTAGATCTTGTCTCTGAAGTTATTGTCGTTGATAGCGGCAGTACAGACGGTACTCTAGAATATTTAGAATCTGTCGGCATAAAACCTGTCCGTAGAAAATGGGAAGGTTATGTTTCTCAAAAGATATACGCAGAAAGCTTATGCTCTCATGATTGGGTTTTAAATCTTGATGCTGACGAAGCACTAAGCGACAAACTTATCAGTGAAATTCGAAATCTTTTCAACACCAACGCAGTAGTACCAAGTGCATACAAAATAAAAAAAGTTTTTGTAGACCCACTAAAAAAAAAATTAAACTCATTTAATCCTTACTTGCATTTTATTTTGCTATATCACAAATCTGTAGCCAGCTATAAAACATGCCATGGCAGCTTATATCAAGATTCAGTAAAAATGTTGGATGCGAGTATGAAACCATGCCGTCTGAAGCATCCTATTTGGCACAGATCCAAAGTATCTCTACATCAAATGTTAACTAAAATGAATGAGTATACAGAGCTACAAGCCACTGAAATGGTTCAAAAAAATCGCCATTTTAGCGCTATACGCTCTCTTTTAGAAATACCATTTACCATTTTCAAATACTTCATACTAAGGCGCTATTTTATGCTTGGGCGAACTGGCTTTCATGACAGTGTCTTTTGGGCATTTGGGCGCTTTATAAAACAAGCAAAAACCTGGGAAAAATCTCAAGAACAAATAAACGGAGATCAATAATGCAATTTTTTTTAGATACAGCAAACGTAGATGACCTAAAAC
>CAZTIE010000021.1:0-15309 GCA_964613645.1 uncultured Verrucomicrobiales bacterium | reverse complement strand
TTAAATTACAACTCCAGCAGCTGATGGAAGGCGAGACCATCGAGGTTAAGCTGGACTATCGAACGTCATTGCTTGATATTGAGCGTAACCCTGTCGCTGTGTGGACCTTGCTCGTGTTTTCAGGTTATCTGAACGCACGCCCCACGCATTTTAGCGATGACGGAAAAATTACATGCCAGGTATCGATACCGAACCGTGAAGTTTCAGGAGCTTATTTACGCTTTGTTCAAAACTGGTATGAAAACGCCTTAACCGATGGTCATTACATGGCTTTGTTGGATGCTTTAACCCACGGTCGTGTCGAACAATTTCAGGAGTTATTGCAAACCTACATCGAGCAATCGTTAAGCTATTTTGATTTAGGTAAAAAAACGCCTGAAAAAATCTACCACGTTTTCATGCTGGGGTTATTGGCAGGCTTGCGTAGTGAATATTTGATTCAGTCAAACAAAGAAGCGGGTTATGGACGTTTTGATTTGGCGCTTGTGCCCCATGATACGACAAAATTAGGTATTATGATGGAATTTAAGAGCGTGGAAGATGATGACGACAATCTCGCTGCATCAGCACAGAGCGCTTTGAGTCAAATCAAACACCATCATTACACAAGCCTATTGCACCAGCACGGTATTAAAAAACAATTAGCACTAGGCATAGCTTTTTCTGGAAAGCAGGTTGTTGTACGAGCGGATGGGGATATGAGGTCATTTATTTAAATGATTTTGCTTTTGTTCTCTTTACATGATGCGATGAGAAGTATACAGTAGTGTTCATGAAGTACATGACGATGATGATTGATGTTCGTCTTGTGCGCCAAAGGAGTGGTGCTCCCGTAGCATGATGTGGCGGGGTTGTAATAGGGAATATGTAAAGATGTCTTCTAACGGTCATAATAATAACGATAATAGCCATTGGTACCTTATACAGTGCAAACCTCGAGAAAGTTTTCGAGCAGCCATGCATCTAGAAAATCAAGGTTATACCTGTTTTCACCCGACCTATTATGTCAAACGAAAACGTGCAGGCTCTGTTACGCTCGTGCTCGAACCGCTATTTCCTCATTATCTTTTTATTCAACTTGGCCCCTCTGATAATTGGTCTTTTATTCGTTCCACACGCGGTGTGAGTCGCCTTGTTTATTTTGATGGCATCCCCGCAAAATTAGATACGTTCATGATCGATGCCCTACAATGGCAGTGTGCCAAATTAAAAGGTGAGCCCGTTCAGCCTTTGTATCAAGTGGGTGATGCGGTGGTGATTACGCAAGGTTGTTTTAAACAAATTGAAGCCGTGGTTACCGCAGTGAGCGGCGATGAACGCGTATGTTTATTATTAAATTTATTTAATCGTCAGCAATCCGTCGAGTTACCTGTGGAAGTGTTAGAGAAAGTTGCATAAGAAATAATAAAAATAATTGAGCAGTAGGTGTTCTTTGGGAAATGACACATTAAAATCCAAGGGCGGTAGCGTGTTTTCAGGAAGAAATCGTGTCTAATTTAAAATCGTTTAACAAAATCTCAGTCATCGGCCTTGGTTATATCGGGCTTCCTACGGCAGCTGTTTTAGCGTCGCGTAAAGTTCGTGTGGTCGGTGTCGATGTTAACCCACTCGCAGTCGAGACGATCAATCAAGGTAAAATCCATTTAGTTGAGCCTGATTTAGATATTCTCGTTCATGCTGTGGTTTCTGAGGGTTATCTTCGAGCTACATTAGAGCCTGAACCTGCCGACGCGTTTTTAATCGCGGTTCCAACGCCGTTTAAAGAGCACCATCAACCGGATTTGAGTTACATTCAAGCCGCGGCTCATGGTATTGCGCCTGTATTAAAACCAGGGGATTTGGTTGTGCTTGAAACCACCTCTCCCGTGGGTGCAACCGAACAATTGGTCGCGTGGTTGGCAGAAGCGCGGCCAGATTTAACCTTTCCTCTTCAGCATGGTGAGCAATCCGATATTCGCGTTGCCTATTGTCCCGAGCGGGTATTGCCGGGCCATGTGCTACGTGAGTTGGTTCAAAACGACCGCGTGATTGGTGGCCTGACCAAGGCCTGTTCAGACAGAGCCATCCAACTTTATCAGCTCTTTGTTGAGGGCGCGTGTGTGGTGACGGATGCTCGTACCGCTGAAATGTGCAAATTAACAGAAAATAGTTTTCGAGATGTGAACATTGCGTTTGCTAATGAGTTGTCCATGATTTGCGACAAACTTGATATTCATGTCTCATCATTAATAGCCTTAGCTAACCGCCATCCTCGCGTTAATATTTTACGCCCAGGTCCTGGGGTAGGCGGGCATTGTATTGCGGTAGACCCTTGGTTTCTTGTGAGTAGCGCACCCAGCGAGGCGCGTCTTATTCGCACAGCACGCGAAGTGAATGACAGCAAACCCGCTTGGGTGCTTGAGCAAGTCAATCAAGCGGTGGCTGAGCATCTGAGTACACACCCAGCAAAAACCACGCAAGATGTAACCATTGCTTGTTTTGGCCTCAGTTTTAAAGCGGATGTTGATGATTTGCGTGAGAGCCCGGCGCTTCAGATTGTAGAAGACATTGCCAAGAACCACGGCGGTCCGGTTTTGGTTGTTGAGCCAAATATTCAAACCTTGCCAGAAGCCTTGTCATCATGCGTTCAGCTGATGGACAATCATGAAGCTGCGCTTGCCGAGTCGGATGTGCTGGTGTTGTTGGTTGATCATAAAGCTTTTAAGAACATGACCCATTTATTTGAAGCGAGACATCGTATCATTGATACGCAAGGGACATGGACATTGCGTTAATTAAAAAGCAATCGATACAAGGAATGTAGCATGATGTTAAAACGCCATATTTGGAGCGAATTAGAAGCACAGGCTCATCTTCTTTCCAAAACGACATTAAAAACGTTATACAAAAGCGCACCTGAGCGCGACATACGATTTAAATATTCAGCCTGTGGTATAACACTCGATTTCTCAAAGCAGAAGATAACGAACGAAGCGCTTCAATTACTGATTGATTTAGCGAACAGCTGCCAACTTAAAGACAAAATTCATGCATTAATGTCGGGCGCGAAGGTGAATACCTCTGAAAATAGAGCCGCGTTGCATACAGCATTACGGGTACCCGAGTACAAACCTTTTTGGCTTGATGGACGTGACATTATGTTAGACGTGTTTAACGCACGTGAGCAGATGGAAGCCATGGCTGAAAAAATTAGATCGCAAGCGTGGCTTGGGTACACACATCAAGCGATAACGGATGTGATTAATATTGGCATGGGCGGGTCAGATTTAGGCATAAAACTTTGCTTAAACGCGCTGTACGATGATGAATCAAGTGCATTACGCTTTCATTTTATATCCGATGCCGATCCCGATACGTTTAAACGTACGGTTTTAAAACTGAATCCAGCAACAACCTTATTCATTGTTTCATCAAAATCATTCACGACCCAAGAAACGCTTTTTAACATGAAACAGGCCATGGATTGGATCGGTTCACGTGATGCTTTTGAACAGCATTTTATTGCGGTCACCGCGTACCCTAAAAAAGCCCATGCTTTTGGTATTCAACAGGTTTTACCCCTTTGGGAATGGGTGGGTGGGCGTTATTCGGTATGTTCCGCCGTGAATCTCATGACCATGATTGCCATTGGCCCGGATAAATTTAAGGCTTTCTTAGCCGGTGCCCATGCGATGGACGAACACTTTAAAAATACATCGTTTGATAAAAATTTGCCTGTGCTTGCCGCGTTACTGGGTATTTGGAATACTAATTTTAACAATATTCATACCTTGTTGATGCTCGTGTATTCAAGTCGCCTAGAGCCGCTTGTACCCTACATCCAGCAGTTGGATATGGAAAGTAACGGAAAACATATTGATCGAGATAATCAAGCGGTGCCTTATGCAACAGGGCCCATTGTGTGGGGTGGGCACGGTAATCGAGCACAACACAGTTATTATCAATGGCTTTGCCAGGGCACACACCGCGTGGCAATCGACTTCATTAGCTTAAAAACGTTTGATGCCTCGATGTTGAATGCCTTTTGTCATGCAAAGCAACGTGTTTTGACAGAAGGCATAGGCGTAGATCTCGAAGGTAATGCATCAAAACAAATTTTAGGCGAGACGCCACTCAATCATTTTCAGTTAGAGCAGTGCTCTCCGTATATTTTAGGCGCGCTGATTAGTTTATATGAGCATAAAATTTATACTCAGGGTGTGATTTGGAACATTAACTCATTCGATCAGCCTGGGGTGGAACGTGCAAAACAGCCGTATGAAGTATCATGATATTAAAAAATATGTCTGCCAGATAGTCTATCGGCATTGTTTGAGGACTTTTCCATGATCCGGTAATCTTGGTTTTACATGAGGCAATCAGCGCACTTAATATGGCAACAGAGCCTTTAATACCTGCGTTTAAGCTATTGATGTCATAACAAAATAAAATGGATGTGTTTATGTTTAACAATAAATCAATTTTAATTACAGGTGGTAGTGGTTCATTTGGGCATCAATATGTTCGAACGATATTAGAAAATTATCAACCTAAAAAGCTCATTATTTATTCTCGAGATGAATTAAAACAATATGAAATGAGTCAGCTCTTTCCAGATAAAAAATATGATTGCATGCGCTATTTTATTGGTGATGTGCGTGATAAAGAGCGTTTGACCCAGGCCATGCGTGGTGTTGATTATGTGATTCATGCAGCAGCTTTGAAGCAGGTTCCTGCTGCAGAATATAACCCGATGGAATGCATCAAAACAAACATTCATGGGGCAGTAAATGTTATTCATGCGGCACTTGATGCCGAAGTTGAAAAAGTCATTGCTCTCTCAACGGATAAGGCCGCCAATCCAATTAATCTTTACGGTGCTACAAAATTAGCGTCCGATAAATTATTTGTTGCTGCAAATAATATTGCAGGAGGTCATCGAACACGTTTTTCTGTGGTTCGTTATGGGAATGTGGTGGGATCGCGAGGCTCGGTTGTGCCATTTTTTAATAAATTAATCCATGAAGGTGCCGAAGCTCTTCCTATTACGGATTTAAACATGACACGCTTTTGGATAACACTAAATGATGGCGTTCAGTTTGTTCTGAAAAACTTTGAGCGCATGTGTGGTGGCGAGATTTTTGTACCCAAAATTCCATCAGTTCGTATTACTGATTTAGCAACGGCTATGGCCCCTAATTTGAAGCAAGAAGTGATAGGCATTCGACCCGGCGAAAAGCTACACGAAGTGATGTGCCCAGCAGATGATTCACATTTAACGCTAGAGTTTAGAGATCATTTTGTGATTAAACCAACGATTTCATTTACAGATAGTAACCATAATTTTTCAACGAATAAATTGGGTGAAATAAGCAGTCCCGTGGAGCAAGGATTTGAATATAACTCAGGTGGTAATGAGCATTTTCTGGATATGGAAAGCATTTTAGAAATGAACCGATTGGCAAATATCACATGATTCGATCATATATTATTTTTCACTTGAACCTTGCTTACTCTTCTATTGAAGCGTCGAGTAGACTTGATGTGATTGAAAAGTGTTATAAGCCGCTTTTGCAGTTGATTGAAAACAATAATATTCCAATAGGTATCGAGTTGACTGCTTGGACGCTTGAGCAAATTCATGCGCTAGCACCTGAGTGGGTAAATGATTTTAAGGCATTATTGCAAGCCAAGAAAGCAGAGCTAATAGGTAGTGGTTACACTCAGATTATAGGGCCCTTGGTGCCTTATGAGGTTAATATTTGGAATCAAAGATTAGGCTTAGATGTTTATGAAAGCCTTTTAGGTGTTAAACCACGCTTGGCTTTAGTCAATGAGATGGCTTACTCCACAGGGATGGTCGAAGTTTACACAAAGTCGGGTTATGATGGCATTATTATGGATCGGGATAATATTCTTTTAGCGCTTTATGGTGTTGAATACAGCGGATATGATAGTGTTCCGTCTCATGCACAAGGCCTACATGGAACCTCAATTCCCGTGCTTTGGTCAGATTCGTTGTTATTTCAAAAATTACAACGTTTTGTGCATGGTGACAGTCGTCTAGCAGATTACATTGAGTTTTATAAAAAACGTTCAGGAATTGCTGATAGACCTCTGGCGGTGTATTGCAATGATGCTGAGATTTTTGATTATCGTCCGGGGCGATATCGGGAAGAAGGTGTGGTGAATAAAGCTGGCGAGTGGAAGCGACTGTCTTATTTACTTAATGTACTTTCAGAGCAGGTCGATACGCATTGGCTTTCACCTTCGGAGGCATTAGAAGCTTCTTTAGATGCGGTGCAGCATACCAGTAAAATACTTACCACGGCGAGTCAGCCCATTCCTGTGAAAAAACAAGCAAAATATAATGTGAGTCGCTGGGCTGTCACGGGTCGTGATGATCTATGGCTGAACACCATGTGCCATCGGATGTTTAAAAAGTTAGAGAATAGTTCTAATCATGAGGCGTGGCGTCAGTTGTGTGAATTATGGTCTAGTGATCTAAGAACACATATTA
Organism: uncultured Verrucomicrobiales bacterium; assembly: GCA_964613645.1. Taxonomy (GTDB): domain Bacteria; phylum Pseudomonadota; class Alphaproteobacteria; order Paracaedibacterales; family UBA11393; genus UBA11393. Next base: position 8,810 of record CAZTIE010000021.1, on the reverse strand, counting down.
CAGCTCAACGATGGGAGGATGCTCAACGTCACTGTATGATATTTGCTCGGTCACTTGACGTAAACACGCAATATGATGCCAATTTTAATGTATGCTTGGAAAATGAAGCGCTTCTTAATGAATGTGTTCCAATAGATATAACACATGTAGGTGATTTTAGGATTTCCCGTGATGAAGAAAATATTTTACTTACGCTAGAGTCGACAAAAATTAAGCTGGAATTAAATTTGCGTCGAGGTTTGGCGATTCATTCGCTTGCTTTTGCGTCACATGATTTTGTACCTGTTGTCGGAGTGTTGCCGCATGGCTATTTTAATTCGATTAAATATGGCGCAGATTTTTATTCAGGATCGGTTGTCTTTGATATCAATTCAAAGCATAGACGAGTGACCGATCTGGATCGTGTAGACCCAACATTGAGTTACAAAGACGGAGTGCTATCGATTATTGGAGTTGTTCATTCAACTGAAGGTCTTATAACGACACGCTATGATCTCTTTTCAGATAAAGAAAATATCGCGTATAACGTTGCATTTTCAAACTGGTCGCATGCACAAGGTGTTTTACGTGTTGGCATGTTAACGTTACTCCCTGAAGCATTTACTTCAGCGTTAACATTAGAAACATGTAATGGTGGTTCCATCGAAGAATGTTTCGAGTTGGATCAAGGCTGTGCTCATGGCCAGTTAGTGTCTTCGTTGATTTCATGTACTACGGGTTTAGGCTCAACCTCTGGTAAAATTAGGTTGGGGGATGCGCATCGAGCATTAGATGTTCAATGGGACCCAGCAGCGTGCGCTGTTTTGCCGTTATTGATGTATCAAAATGTCTCACCTTCTTTTTTATGTCGGCTGGCATTTTCTTTATCTGAATTAGATGAAACATTAGGGGTTCGCACGGCGTTACCTTCGTTTAAGCTTAGTTTATCCCCAGGTAATGTAAAATGAATAAAGTAAGATATTACATATGAAAGTTTTCGTTACAGGATGTGCTGGATTTATTGGCATGCATACGACTCGTCGTCTATTAGCGCGTGGTGACGACGTCATAGGTATTGATAATTTAAATGATTACTATGATGTTAATTTGAAAAAATCCCGTTTAGCTTGCTTAACATCACATAAAAACTTTATATTTCATCGGTTAGATATTTCGAAGCAAGAAGCCTTAGCCGAACTGTTTACTCAGGAAAATCCTGTCCATGTGATTCATTTAGCAGCTCAAGCAGGTGTACGTTATTCGCTTGAAAATCCACAAGCTTATCTCGATGCCAATCTACAAGGCTTTTTAAATATTCTAGAATGTTGTCGTCATCATGATATTGAACATCTTGTTTATGCAAGTAGTTCGAGCGTATATGGTAGTAATGCAACGTTACCGTTTGATGAGACGCAACATATTGATCATCCTGTGAGTCTTTATGCGGCCACGAAAAAAGCGAATGAACTTATGGCGCATACCTATAGTCATTTATATCAGTTACCTACGACAGGATTACGCTTTTTTACGGTTTACGGCCCATGGGGACGCCCTGATATGGCGCCTATGAAGTTCGCGCGAGCCATGTTAGCTGGCGAGCCGATTGACCTTTATAATCATGGGAAAATGGTGCGTGATTTTACGTATATCGATGATATTGTTGAGGGTGTTATTCGGGTGAGCGACAAAGTAGCAACACCTGATTCAAGTTTTGACCCGGTGCATCCCAATCCAGCAATCAGCAGTGCGCCTTATCGTGTTTTTAATATTGGTAATAATACACCAACGCCACTTATGAATTTTCTTGGGGCTTTGGAAAAGGCACTTGGTGTTGAAGCTAAAATAAATTATTTGCCGATGCAACCAGGTGATGTGTTAGAAACAGCGGCGAGTGTAGATGCATTATCCCAATGGGTGGGGTTTAAGCCCAGCACATCTGTGCCTGTAGGTGTGAGTAATTTTGCAGATTGGTATCGGAGTTATTACGTCCTATGAATATTACTGTTTTTGGTGTTGGTTATGTAGGTTTAGTGCAGGGAGCTGTGCTTGCTGATGTTGGGCATCATGTTGTGTGCGTGGATGTTGACGCCCAAAAAATTTATGATTTAAAGCAAGGCATTATTCCTATTTTTGAGCCTGGCCTCGAGGCCTTGGTTCAATCAACACATGTACAAGGGACGTTGCGATTTACTGTAGATGCAAAGGCTGGGGTGCAGCATGGCGATGTTATTTTTATTGCGGTGGGTACTCCACCTGATGAAGACGGTAGTGCCGATCTTAAGTATGTCTTAGCGGTTGCAAAAACGATTGCTGAGCATATGGATGAATATCGTGTGGTTGCTAACAAATCAACGGTTCCTGTTGGAACGGCTGATTTGTTAAAGCACGCGATGCATGAGGTGCTGGAAGGGCGAGGTTTATCTCATAAATTTGATGTGGTTTCAAATCCTGAATTTCTTAAAGAAGGTATGGCTGTTAGTGACTGCCAACGTCCTGATCGAATTATTATTGGTACAGATAGCCCCCAAGCAGAAGCTTTATTGCGAGAGCTTTATGCGCCACTTAGTCGTAATCATGAAAAAGTGATTGTCATGGATACACGAAGTGCCGAGCTCACAAAGTATGCAGCAAATTGTATGTTGGCGACAAAAATTAGTTTTATCAATGAAATGGCTGGATTGGCAGAAAAGCTTGGGGCTGATATTCATGCAGTGAGACAAGGGATAGGAAGTGATCCACGTATTGGTTATCACTTTATTTATCCAGGTGCTGGTTATGGAGGCAGTTGTTTTCCTAAGGATGTGCAAGCTTTAATACAGACAGCAGAAAAGTTAGATTTTGAACCTATGATATTAAAGGCGGTAGAAACACGTAACTTTGAGCAAAAAAAACTTCTTTTTAATAAAATATCCACTTATTTTGCTGGTGATCTCAAAGGAAAAGTAATTGCACTTTGGGGGCTTGCCTTTAAGCCAAACACGGATGATATGCGTGAGGCAACGAGCCGCGTTCTCATGGAGCATCTATGGGCTTCAGGCGCTCGAGTACAAGCTTTTGATCCTGTAGCGATGCCAGAAGCTAAACGTATTTATGGTCAACGAGAAGATTTCGTGCTTGGTGAAACAAAAGAGGCCGTATTAGAAGGAGCTGATGCTTTAGTTATTATCACCGAATGGTCAATTTTTCGCGCACCAGATTTTGAGCATATCCGAGCGTCGTTAACTTCTCCTGTTATTTTTGATGGACGAAATCTTTATGATCCAAAGTTATTATTAAACAAAGGTTTTGTATATAAAGCAATTGGTCGAGCATAAAGAGACAACATGAATTTTATTCCTTATGGAACACAGTGTATAGAAGAAGAAGAGATTGAAGCGGTCACAGATGTTTTACGCTCCTCTTACTTAACGCAGGGTCCCGTCACAGATGTATTTGAACATACAGTGGCAAGTTATTGTGGTGTAAAAGAAGCGGTTGCCGTGTGTAATGCAACCGCTGCATTGCATTTAGCATGCAAAGCCTTAGATGTTCAGCCATGTGATGTGGTTTGGACATCACCGAATACATTTGTGGCGTCAGCAAATTGTGCTTTGTATTGTGGGGCACGCATTGATTTTGTTGATATTTGCCCAGAAACGTATAATTTATCTGTTGATTCGCTTCAAGAAAAACTTGTAATAGCAGAAAAAAATAACTGTTTGCCCAAGGTTGTGATTCCTGTGCATTTTGCAGGTCAGTCGTGTGATATGAAAAATATTCGCCAATTAGCCGATAAATATGGCTTTAAAATTATCGAAGATGCGAGCCATGCTATTGGCGGGCGATATTTGAATCAACCCATTGGCACATGTGAGTACTCGGACATTACGGTATTTAGTTTTCATGCAGTCAAAGTAATAACAACTGCTGAAGGAGGTATGTGTCTTACGAATAATGCGGAGTTGGCCGAAAAAATAAAACGTTATCGAACACATGGCATTACGCGTGACGCGAGTTTGATGACAAAGCCTTCAGAGGGTGCTTGGTATTATCAACAATTAGACTTAGGGATGAACTACCGAATTACGGAAATTCAATGTGCACTTGGCATCGCACAAATGAAGAAATTGGATAAGTTTATTGAACGACGTCATCATTTAGCTTGGCAGTATTATCAAGCATTAAAGGTGCTGCCTATCACGTTACCGATGATGCACGAGGCATGTTATTCGGCGTATCATCTTTATGTGGTTCAAGTCTCAGAAGTAGGGACATGTGATAGGAAGCAAGTATTTGATTACCTTCGTTCAAAGCATATCGGAGTGAATGTGCATTATATTCCAGTGCATTTGCAACCGTATTATGCACAGTATGGTTTTCAAGAGGGTGATTTTCCTGTGGCAGAAGCTTACTACCGCCGTACACTAACCTTGCCATTATATCCCGGTCTGACAGAGTCTCAACAGACATTTGTTATTAAAACATTGCAGGAAGCTATAGATGGTTTAGTTTAACTATTTTAGTCTTCAGTGTTAGGAGAGTATGTTATGCGTCGCAAAGGTAAAGTAGTAGCTATCATACAAGCGAGGATGGGCTCTAGTCGTTTGCCAGGTAAAATATTAAAACCCTTGGCAGGACAGCCGGTTTTATATCATATGATCGAGCGATTATCTTTTTGTACGAGCCTGGATGAAGTTGTTATAGCCACAACGCTTTCTGAATTGGATAATGCTGTTGAAGATTTTTGCCATGAGCATGATGTATCATGTTTTCGTGGTAGTGAAAAAGATGTACTTGATCGTTACTATAAAGCCGCCTTGCAGTTTAATGCAGATCATATTGTAAGAATAACAGCGGACTGTCCGGCAATTGACCCTTTCATTGTGGATGAGGTTGTTCATGGTTATTTGGAAGGGGATTATGATATTTATTGTTTAGGGGGAAACTTTCCTAATGGTTTGGATTGTACAGTTTTTTCTTTCTCGGCTTTAGATGAGGCCGCTCAGTGTGCAACATTACCGTCTGAACGTGAGCATGTGGGGCCTTATTTAGAAAAGCATACAGAAAAATTTAAGCAGGGATATTATATAAAATACGATAACTTATGGCACCACCGTTGGACGTTAGATGAACCTGAAGACTATATGCTGTTAACAAAGATCTTTGATCATTTGTATCAACCAGGGACGGCATTTACTGCTCAAAACGTGATCGATCTTATGGATACCCATCCAGAGTATCCATTGATCAACTCGGCCATTATTCGCAACGAGGGTTATCTAAAATCACTAAAAGAAGATGAAGCTTATCTAGAATAATAAGAATATCGCATTGAGATAAAAGGCATAAGTTATCAGGGAGTAATACGATGGAAGAAGTGGTGGAAGTAGAGCCGGTTGAAGCGCTGAAAACAGCGTCGCATAAATGCTGGAATAATCATGACGGTTTATTATTAGATTCTGTCAACGGATTTGATGTGATTGCATGCTCGGTATGTGATTTTAATCACATTATTCCAATACCAACGGTTGATGAGTTAACAGAGGTATATCGAGATGAATACTATACCCAAGAAAAGCCTTTATATTTGGAGCAATATCAAGAAGATCTAGACTGGTGGAACTTGGTATATCGGGAGCGATTTGAAACTTTTGAAGCGTTGCTTCCCGCCTCGAGGCGTCGTATTTTAGATGTTGGTTCAGGGCCTGGTTATTTTTTGTTGAACGGTAAAGAGAGAGGTTGGGATACGCTTGGTATGGAACCTTCTGCACGTGCTGCGGCTCATAGCAGGTCTTTAGGTTTGAATATTGAAAATGATTTATTAGCTCCTAATACTGCCGCGAAGTTAGGTCTTTTTGATGTTGTAAACATGGGGGTGGTTTTAGAGCATGTTCCTGATCCCGAGGAACTTTTAAGACTTACATATGATTGTTTGGAACCTGGTGGTTTGCTATGTGTCATTGTTCCAAATGATTATAATCCGATTCAACAAACCTTAGTGAAAGTCAGTCAATATGAGCCATGGTGGGTGTCTCCTCCGCATCATATTAATTACTTTGGGTTTGATTCTCTTGGGCGCCTGTTTGAGCGAGTAGGTTTTGAAGAAGTATTGAGAGAATCAACTTTCCCAATCGATATGTTTTTGTTAATGGGGGATAAGTATGTCGGCAATGATGATGTCGGTCGTGCTTGTCATGCTAAACGTAAGCAGCTAGAAACAAAATTAATTGAGGCTGGTTTAGGTGATTTAAAGCGAAGCTTATATAAGAAGTTTGCTGAGTTGGAGCTTGGACGAGAAATTGTAATGATTGGAAAAAAGCCTGATAGCTAGACTTTTCAGTAAGTACGTTTGACGAAATCGGTTTGATTTTTTAAAGTGACCCTGAGTTAAACTGCTCTTAAAGTTTCATTCTTTATGTTTAGTATGTTGTCTTTTCTGTTTTTATGAATCGATGAGGCTCTACTGTGTGATTTTAGTTTGATGGCTTGTTTTAAAGTTTAATATTGGTTGTAACTAAAATAGTTAATTAAGTGATCCTGAGTGTTTCAGGCGTCATGTTTCAAATATTTTGTCGGAGTGTTAGATGGCTATAAAAATCCTTTGTGCTGGCGCCTATAATATGAACAGCGCCGGAGATGATGCTCCTTTGTTGACTATAAAAGAGTTGTTAAAACATAAGTGTTCGGAAGAAATAGAATGGCACGTTTTGTCAAGATATGAGAGTGAGCTATTTGCAAAACATTATGGCGTTTATACTCATGGAAATATAGAGTATGAAACAAAAGAACAAAGTCTTGGGAAATGGTTTCGTGGATTTAACTTTGATGATGATGAGAATATTTTAATGGGTCTCAATAACCTTATTCAGTCAATGGATTTGGTTATTTTAGGTGCTGGTAATTTTTTGAACGAAAATTCCTTTGGTCTTTTTAGAGGAATGTTATCAAATTTTTGTATCTACGCCTTCATGGCAAAGGCGGCTAAAGTTCCTTGTATGCTCTATGGTTTGAGCGCGACAGAAATAAAGTCACCACTTGGTCGCTTTATGACTAACTGGCTTTTAAGTCAGGTAGATGCAATTACCTTTCGAGAAAAGCCTTCCGTAGAAATTTTAATTAATTCTGGGGTTCAAATTCCAAAAAATCATTTCATATTACCTGATCCAGTGCTTTGGAATTATGAAGTTGATCAAACGAAAAAAGAAACTATTTTATTGAAAGAGGGAATACCCCAAAATATTGTCCGTCCTCTTCTAGGAATAGCAATTAGGGAATTTAAATATAAATCGACAGAGTTCCATAGTGATTTTTTAAAAAGAATTGCTACAGTTGTCGATAAATGGATAGTTGAAAATAATGGAAGTGTACTTTTTATACCTCAATACTCTGATCCACGTGATGCAATGCGAATCGATGTACAGACAGCGTTTGACGTCTTAAGCCTCGTTAAAAACGCTAATAATTGCTATGTAATTAAAAACAATTATTGGTCTGAAGAAATAGAGAGTTTGTACTCATTATGTGATGTTGTTTTAGGTATTCGCTTACATGGGTCAGTTTTTTCTTTGAAAAATGGTATCCCAACTATAGGCTTATCATATGAACCTAAAGTTCAGGGTATGTTTGAGAGTTTAGGTTTAGATGAGTATATTCTTACGCTCGATGCACATCCTGAACATATATATGAAAAATTAAAGGACTGCATCATTTCTTTTAATAGAAATGAAGTAATAGCTAGAATAGAAATGTTAAACAAAAAAATAGAGAAATATGGTGATTTGGCTTACGAATTATTGAAAGGCTGTGCTACTTGAGATTGTTATAAAATTATTTTCAGGCAGGGAAGCGCTTGAGTTTAAGTGGCATAAATTGTATTTTTATTATATTTAGGTGTGTTGGTAAATGCAAAAATCAATTTTACTGCTAGGTGCTGGTATTGAGCAAGTGTTAGCAATTCAGCAAGCGAAGCAACTGGGGTTATTTGTTATTGCGTGTGATAATGACCCGAGCGCTGTAGGGCTCTCTTTGGCGGATGTTTCTTATGTTTTTGATATTCGAAATGAAGCTCGATTATTGAAAATAGCAGGGGAGCATAAAGTTGATGGTGTGTTTGCTCATGCTATCGAAATGCCAGATATCGTAGCTCAAATTACTAAAAAATTAGGGTTGCCTGGGTTAAGCTATGAAGTTGCCGAAAGGGCTACTAATAAATACAAGCGGATAGCATATTTAAATGGAAATAATGTGCCTTGTGCTAAGTTTGAGGTGGTTAAATCTCAAGGTGAATTATTTTTAAAAGCGGAAAAACTTGGTATACCTCTTATTATAAAACCTGTGGATGCTTCTGGAGCGCGAGGGGTTAGACTGGTTCGTTCTATTGGTGAGTTACAGGAAGCATATGTGGAGACACTAGAGTATTCACGTTTCGGAGTTGTATTACTTGAGGAGGTTTTAGATGGGCCTGAAATAAGCACAGAATCAGTTGTTTATAATGATAAAATTTATACTTTTGCTATTGCAGATCGAAATTATGAGGATAGTGATTTTTATGCGCCATATTTTGTAGAAAATGGTATTAATTATTCTTCTGTGTTATCAGAGTCATTACACGCTGAAATAAAGCAATTGGTTGAAAAAACTATACGAGTGTTGGGAATTAAAAACAGTGCTGCCAAAGGAGATATTATAATCCATAATGGCAAACCAAAAATTATAGAGATGGCTGCTAGAACTTCTGGAGGTTGGTTCGGTGCTGGAAGTATTGCAATTGCTACAGGGGTTAATATGTTGAAGCCTTTAATCCAAATGGCAGTTGGGGAACAACCAGATTTAACAGCATTGCAGGCCACTAG
>CAZTIE010000020.1:0-15738 GCA_964613645.1 uncultured Verrucomicrobiales bacterium | reverse complement strand
GCTGGTTCAGCAATATTTAGTTTAAGGTGTTGCACTTCAGTTTAGAACAGGGGCCATACTATTCTCCGTTAGGTTAACTTCGTTATACAAAATGTGCGATGAATAGTATGATCATCCGTCGTTCAGACCATTCTATTAATCGCTCATAAACCCAATATAGAACTCAGAGGTTAACGAATAGTTAACAGATAACATTTGTTGATATTTATTTCATTTTTATGCGAATATATTTATTTTCACCTCTACATTCCAAGCGGAACATGTACTTTAAACAGAAATTAATCCTTATTTCACTTTCTGCAAAAACGGATAAATCACAAGCAATATGGCAATAAGGGCAATACTGGTTATCATCATTGCCATATACATAGGGTCTGGTGTTGCATTGTAGAAAAAGCTTGCCCCTAAAACAATAGCACCACCAAGTCCGTTACGCATTGTGGATGTGACAGCCACAGCAAGACCACGATCCTTTTTTTGAGAATCAATTGCTTTTGTAATACACGATGAAATTGAAAAGGACATGTAGAACATAAAACCACCCATAATAATTAGAAATGGAATATATGTTTCATTTGGTGTGATAATCAAATATAGTAATCCGCATACAAACGCGATAACGGAATAACCAGCTATCCTTATCGTATAATTCACACTACGCTTTTCTAGGACATGTTGATAATAAAAAGCACCCACAAAATTTAGTAAAATTGGCAAACATTGAACAATAGAATAAGTTGTTGGGTTCAAACCATAGAAAATTTGAAATATAAACGATGAATTAGACGTAAACAACATTGAGACAGCTATCGGCAAAGAATGACCAACACATAATGTCATAAACAGTTTATCAGTTAACAACCTTTTTAAGCTTGGCAGAGCACTTCCCTCTTCTTCTTTAGACTTCTTAGGTTCCTTACTTTTTTCAAACCAAAAATAATATCCAATATAAAATAAAAATGAGAGAAATAGCACAAAGACAAAACACATACGCCAATGTGCATATACAAGAATTTGTGCCCCTAAAATAGGAGACAGAGCAAATACAACAGGAAACATTGCGCCATACAAGGCTATATAGTGCGCATGTTCCTTTTCTTCCTTAAAGACATCATACAACAAAACAATCGAAATATTACTAAGCCCACTACCCCCAATAGATTGCATAAAACGTCCAAAAAGAAACGTCCATTTATCAATTGCACCGGCGCATATTAAGGCACCAATACCAAACATCAAAAGGCTTAATAGCATCAGCATTTTATGGCATTTAAGATCAGCCTGACGGCCCCAAAAAAAACTAACAATTGCAGAGACTAAAGGAGACACCATAATAGTTAATTGCATAAATTCAGGGGATGTATGAAAATAATCAACCAACATAGGCAGTGCCGCAAGATATATATCAATACCCCCAATCATCAAACCAACGGTTCCTATTAATAAAAAACCCTGTTTATTAACAACCATTACTGACTATATCCCTCACCATTATTAAGGAGTTCTGCAACTTCAATAGCGCCATACGTTAACATAGCCTTTGCTCCAGCTCTCTTCATACTTAATAAAGATTCAACAAGCATTTTTTGACCCTGTTCGTAATCTGGATAATGTTTAAATAATGCATACTCACCTGTTACCTGAAAACCAAATACAGGAACGGCTGGATATTCTTTTGAATAGCGCTGAATAATATCTAAATACGGAAGCGCTGGTTTTACCATTAAAATATCTGCACCTTCTGTTATATCTTGTGCTGCTTCTCTTAATGCCTCTTCTGAATTTGACGTGCTTAATTGATACGTTTTTTTATCAGTTAGCTCTTTCGGGTTATTTGATTTTAAACGCGTTCCTGTACCAACGGCTTCACGATAAGGCCCGTAAAAATTAGAATCATACTTAGCGGCATAACTTAATATCAGGCGATCATGAAATGAATGCGTATCTAAAATACGACGAATGGCACCAATTCTACCGTCCATCATATCTGATGGCGCAATAACTGACGCACCCGCTTCTACTGCATTTAAGGATTGTCTGCACAGAAGGGCTACAGTTTCATCATTATCAACGACACCGTTTAAAACCAGTCCATCATGTGCATAACTTGTATATAAATCTAAAGCAATGTCTGCAATAATACCCATATGCGGCACATGATATTTCACCTGACGTATAGCACGGCATAATAAATTATCTGGGTTCAGTGCTTCTTGCGCATCATCACTTCTTAAGAAGTCAGGTGTATAGGGAAACAAAGCAACAGCTTGAATACCAAGATTTGCAGCATGCTCTAAAACAGCAGGAAGCTCATTAATTGTATATCGAAACACATCTGGAAAATTTGCAATTTTGTGGGGGGTATCGGGTTCGCGAACAAAAATTGGTAAAATTAGATCATCAACCGTTAACGTTGATTCTGCTGTAAGCTTCCTGATCCAAGGCGCTGAGCGTGTTCTTCTAAGGCGCGTCGCCGGAAAATTTCCTAAAAAATAGGACATTTTTGTTTCCAAGACATAAAATATTTTCTATTATGACTATGCAATATTTACGCCACAAAAACAAGGATTTATCATACGTAATACTTATATATCCTTATGATTATGCTCACACAAATCATCGTGACAGTGGTTATGGTCATGATGGTATGGCACAATATCAAATGGATGCTTTGCATGGCCAAACATTTTTTTATACTCTTGATGGTTTTGAACATCATGCGGGAGACCTGCACAACAAATGTGCCCGTTCAAACATAAAACCTGATCAGTTGCAGACAAGACATAATGCAAATCATGGGATATTAAAAAAATAGAACATTTTAACTTATCTTTTAAAGACAGCATCAGTTTAAAAAAATCTTGCTGTCCAGTAAAATCAACACCTTGTGTCGGCTCGTCCAGAACCAATAGATCTGGCTTATTTATAAGGGCCCTTGCAAATAAAACGCGTTGCCATTCTCCGCCAGATAAATCATGAACAGATGTTTTCAACATTTTATCCACCTTTAATAAAGATAAAAATTCTTTCTCTACTGGCCCATATAATGTTAAAAAGGATTGAACATCTAAAGGTAAATAAGGGTTAATCGTTATTTTTTGCGGCATATAACCAATTTTAATGCCCTTTTTTTGTGTGACTGTACCACTAGATGGCTTTAAAAGCCCCAGCATTATTTTAATAAGCGTTGATTTACCCGCACCATTTGGCCCAATAAGCGTTTGAATTTCATTCGCTCTCACAGAAAAAGAAATATTTTTTAAAATCGTTTGTTCTTTTTGTAAGCCTTTTTGCCCATAAACGGCCACATTAAAATGAACATTATTAAATGTAACGAGAGAACTATCCGTGTTTGTACTTTTACTCATATTATTTTATCAAAAGACATTTAATCACAAGTATAGATGATAATGCACCACAACGCTTCTATTAATTAAATGCAAAAAATATTGTCATTTTGATGCAAGATCTTGTTTGATGTGTATAATCGCTTTTGCAGGGTTCAATCCCTTAGGGCAAGTATTGGTGCAATTCATGATTGTGTGACAACGATACACTTTAAAGGAATCATCTAAATCATCCAAACGTTCATCCTTAACATTCCTGTCCCTTGAATCATAAATCCAACGTGATGCCTGCAATAAAACAGCTGGACCTAAGTACTTATCACCATTCCACCAATAACTTGGGCAACTTGTTGTGCAACAAAAACATAAAACGCATTCCCATGATCCATCCAATTTTTCACGTTCTGCAATTGATTGAAGTCGTTCTTTCTTTGCATCGGGTGCTGGCGTTATATTCCAGGGCTGTATAGATGCGTATTGCTTATAAGCATTTGATAAGTCTGCAACAAGATCTTTTGTAACCGGCATATGGGGAAGCGGCGTAATACAGACATCCCCCTTAACATCACTAATAGACTTAATACACGCAAGGGTGTTGGTGCCATCAATATTCATAGCGCAGCTACCGCACACACCTTCACGACAAGAACGGCGAAAGGTTAACGTTGGGTCAATATCATCCTTAATCTGCAGAAGAGCATCCAAAACCATAGGGCCACATTTATTAAGATCTAAAGTATACGTATCATACCTAGGATTTTTTTGTGCACCAGGTTCATAGCGATATATTTTAAATTTTTTCAGATTGGCCAAATCAGGGTTCTTCACGGTTACAGCATACTCTGCACCCTGTTCAATTTTAGAATTTTTAGGAAGTGAAAATTGCACCATTATTGTAACACCATAATATCAAACAATTTCAGTTTATCATCTTTCATAAAAAAGAGAAAATATTACTGCTGTTAAAAATAAGGGAAAAGGTATGTCAATGCAATTTAGAAATGTCCGCTTTATGCACATTAAAGATGTCCGCTTTTAAGGTGGGGTAATCGTGTTATCCACAAGCCCACAGTCCGCCGCAACTTTTTAAATAGCAAGCTGGTTTTTGGGGGCTGTAGGCCTTGTGGATAACACAACTTGTTTTGTGAGCTTTGGTATATGCCTTTCTCAAACAGCACATTTAATCCTTTTCTATCAACTATGACAGGCGGCTTAATGCTTTTATGAAGTTATTCAAACTCTAAATTTTCATCCTTACATAAGCCGGTTAACGCTTCTAGCGTATTCTCAAAAACATCAATTTCAGCATACTGGTACCAACGCCCTGCATCGAGACGTTTCATCTAGTTCATCACAGTTTCTTAAAGCGGACATTTCTAAATTGCATTGACAGGCTTATGAGAGTAATCCTTTATACCCCTTTTAACAAGCCGGTCTGTTTAAAAGAAAAGAAGGTATCTTTTGCCGTGATAATATGGTCATACACCTCGATCTTTAAGGGCTTTGCCGCCTTTATAAGGCCATATGTTATCTGAATATCATCCAATGATGGCTCTGGGCTTCCTGATGGGTGATTATGGATAACAATAACGGCAGAGCTACCAAGTTCTAAGGTGCGCTTTAAAAGCTCCCGTACATATAAGGCGGTTTCATTAACGGTACCACGTTGATGAACTTCATCACGAATAACGCCCATTTTATGATCCAAAAATAAAACACGAACTTCTTCTACAGACAAGAGACAAAGATGTGATCGGCAATAATTTATAATATCATCAAAATTATTCAGCACGTTGCGTTTCGTTATGTTTTCTTGCATTGAGCGTTGTTGTAAAGCAAGGGTTACTTTTAAGGTGTGTATGGTGCTTGGCCCAATTCCATGAATCTGCTTTAGCAGTGTTTTTTCAGCGTGCAGAACACCTGATAAAGATTTGAACTTATACAATAAATCTTTTGCAATGGCTTTAACGTCTCCGCGTGGTATGGATAAAAACAAAACCAATTCTAAAATTTCATAATCATGCAACCCTAAGTAACCTACCTTTTCAAAGCGTGCGCGCAATCTTTCTCTGTGTCCAAGGCGGTGATCTTTTTGAATGATTTTAGTTTTTTTTAACAAGTAACTATTTTATTGAAATACCTTATCTATAATGATAGGCATGAAAACAATAAAAAATGGTTAATTCGGGTGTACACCTGTATTACTTATGACGCATGATCTTCACAACGCCACTTTGCATTTTAATAGGCTCTGCAAAGTGTGCTTTATGCTGACCGAAATAGGGTGTTCTTGATGGCACATAACGCTTGGATATAACAGTTAACGTATTTAAGTGGCGAAATCCTTTTGTGTTTATAGGGCGTGTTTGTGGTGTTTGACTAATGATTTTACCACCATAAACACTTTGCAACTGATTCAGTTTAGAAAAATTGTTGGTCATTCTTTTCTCCACTCCTTTCATGTCAGCACTATAGCCTGATCCTGCCCCTAAAATAGATTGCACTGTTTTTCCTAAGGATAACTCTCGTATGCTTTCTGATTGCTGAAATCTTGTTTTAAGTTCTTTTTGTGCGTGCAGCATATTTTCTATATTCAAGGGCATCGTGTACGTATCTGTATCGTTTAATTTTTCAAAATGGTTTGCAACAAGCTTTAAGTAAGGTATATAGAATTCGGGGTTTCCACTATGATAATGCGCTTTAGCAATTTCCCATGATTTATTTTTATCAAACAATGACTTTAGAAACTGTCCCGCGTATTCAACATTTTGCTGTGGAGAAAATGCATCATTTAATGATTTAAATGCAGAACCATGATGTCTGTAATTAATTTGCATGCACCCCATATCAAAATTTGTATGTCCTGATCTCACCAAAAAATGTGCAGCTTGTACGGCTTTTTCTTTTGTGGGAAATATGTATCCCTTACCTTGAACATTAATACTCCACGGCCATGCTACAATGCCCTTACCTTTAAAATATTGCCCCGATTCGGTTAGTGCAATTGCTTTTAATGTATTTTTTGGAATACTGAGTTTTTTTTCAGTTTCATCAACGTAAGTATGGCACCAGTGTTCTTCATTCAGGTTATGACTAAAAAGTGTGGTGCACATAATGCTTATAAAAAATATGATTTGAAAATTCTGATTCATACATTTTTAAGATGAGTTGCTTTCTTTTATAGTTTAATACGAAAACTATTAATAAAATTTTAATTTATTTCAAATTAAAATAAAAATATGAGTATGAAACAAACAATGGATATTCGTGGTACTCAGCAGCTTATGATGACGCCACGATTACAACAATCCATTAAATTATTGCAACTTTCATTTATAGAGTTGAACACGTATTTGCAAGAGCAAGTTATGGAAAACCCCTTACTTGAATTGGGTGATTCTATTTGCGCACCTGAAAAACATGATAACAATCCTGAAAATATTAGGACGGAGACGTTTCAAACAGGTGCGATACATGAAGGTTTTGACAAAACAGCAAATATAACAGAAATGGCTACACTAAAAACACACGTTCTGGATCAAATTATCCACATGAAATTGAGTAATGTAGAGCATAAGATCGCAGACATTTTAGTAGATGCTTTGCAACCATCCGGTTATATAGAGGTTAATATAGAGGCACTATCTCAGTCTTTCAAAATAGATCAAAAACGAATTAAAAGCGTTTTAGAAAAATTGCAATCATGTGATCCTATTGGTATTTTTGCACGGTCACCTGGTGAATGTTTCAAGCTACAGTTAAAAAATAACGACAACCTTACCAAGAATTCGACCCTATTTTTAGCACATTTACATGAACTGCCTTCGTTGGGTCAGCAAAAGTTTTGTAAAAAAATAGGTATTACCCTTGAAGAAGGACAAGAAATTTTACAAACTATTAAAGGGTTAAATCCAAAACCTGGCCTTGCTTACGGCTTCGAACCTGTGAACGCCATTTTGCCTGATGTGTTGGTAACCATGCATGATCAGAACTTATTTGTAGAGCTTAATGACGCAGCCGTACCTAAACTCATTTTAAATTCTGATAGTTATCAAGAGTTAAAAACAAAATGCCGTAAAAAAGAAGACATTTCTTATCTTAAGGACCAACATAATCATGCCAGTTGGCTTGTCGGTGCCTTAACACAAAGATGTGTGAATACTCTTAAAATTGCACAAACAATTGTAGAAGAACAAAGTGA
Organism: uncultured Verrucomicrobiales bacterium; assembly: GCA_964613645.1. GTDB lineage: Bacteria > Pseudomonadota > Alphaproteobacteria > Paracaedibacterales > UBA11393 > UBA11393. Next base: position 8,190 of record CAZTIE010000020.1, on the reverse strand, counting down.
TTTTTTTGAACATGGTATCACGGCATTAAAACCGATGGGCTTGAAAGATATAGCCCTTAAAGCTGACGTTCATGAAAGTACAGTTAGCCGTATTACAACATCTAAATGTATGCAAACACCTATGGGATTGTTTGATTTTAAGTTTTTCTTTTCCTCAAAGCTTAATCAGTCGCAATCTAAAGGGCTGGCTTTTGTGAATAACTTCCATCAGCAAAACCAAGATGCAGCCATAGATAATACTGCCATTACGGTTTCGTCTAAATGTATTATGAACAAGATCAAACGTCTTGTTGAACAAGAAGATATGAAATCACCTTTATCTGATGAAGATTTAAGCGCAATTTTACAACACCAAGGTATAGCAGTTGCACGGCGTACGGTTGCAAAATATCGCGGAATTTTAAAAATAGCGAGTTCTTCTAAGCGCAAGAATGCTCATTTTTTTTAAATATAATAGCGCTGCCATATAATATTCACAGCGCTACTGCTATATTAACGATTACATGGCGGAGCTGTGATCAAACCTGGAACTGTACTCATCCACCAGATTGCACCCATAGTTAAAGGAACACGAAATTTCCATCCTTTAAATAGTTTCCTCTGTTCAAAAAGCTGCTGGTAGATAACACGATTTGTTGGAATATGTTGTCCTGTGAAGGATAATATTTGTGCTTCCACTTTTGCATTGTGGATGGGGGTAGTTAAAAGCCCCATCAATGCGCCAACTGTTACACCACCTGCAATCTTTGCATTTGTTTCAGAAAGGTAAGGTGCAAAAAATTGAGTCCCGATCGGAGCAAACCCTGACCAGCCTGCCGAATAAAAAAATTCACGCCAACCTAAAGAACGTCTGCCAGCGCACCAAAAAGCCGTTGATTGTTTCTTTTGTTGCAGCATGCTCTTTGTGCTATCTATATGTTTCCAGGTTGCTAGCGTATCTAATGGTTGTATTACATGTGCACCAAGCATTCCTCCAATTGCGGGAATAATGCAGCTTTCAAGTGTATTTAGTTTTCTGCCTGAATAATTTACATACATTTGTGTGAATGCAGTTGTAGCTATAACAGATGGGATAACTGTTGTGGCCATAATACAAGAACCGCTCCACAATACGCGTGGTGATGCCCATATCTTTCCCGTTGTTGATGCATTAATCAGCGGATTCGCGCACAAAACCAAACCTGTTGCAGCTAGGGCATCAATCACTGTGTTTTGTGTCTCTGGAGGTAGAAATGCATATTGAGTTGCTATCCAATGTTGTGGTGTTGCAAAGTATTTTTCGTCAGGCATAGATGCTATAGCTAATGTGCTTGCGCAACAATACAAAGCTACTTTTTTTGTTAAATTATTGAACATAGTTATTTCCTCTGAATAGATTATGCCTTTATAAAGACATATAATTAAATGTATTAAATATGGAATAGATTTTATTGTGGCAGTCAAGGTGTGCGTTACGACGCTTGCATACATTTTACGTCGCTGCGTGCTCTACAGACATCACAGGACGTTGGTTAGGACGAGCTGAATAATATTGAGAGGGAATGCAGAAATAGTTGTAAATTTTATAGACATGCAATTTTCCTCTCATTAAATTAAATCTATTAATGAGTTTATTCCATTTGCATTTTACCTGTCTAGTAAAAAAATAACAATTATATCATTTAATTTTAAATGCAGAGGACTGAGTCTTCTTGTATTTTCTATGACCTGTTAAAAATTCTATTTTTGTTAGAATAATAAAAAAGGAGGCTCAATACCCCCCTAAACAAAAAAGTAATACTTTAACTTAATTCAAAATCCCAGCCGCTTTCATAGCAGCAACAAACACTGCACGTGTAGAATTTGTCTTTAGGTTAAGATCTTCCTGAAATACGTAACCATTAAAACTACTCCCCTTGCCAGAAAAAAAACCTGCTCCACAAGTGAGACACCCTTGAATAACTATATTTTCTCGAGTATGAACAATCTGACCAACTTTAGTCTCAAACATTCCTGTCCAGTTTCCAACAAAAGCCGTCTCAGCAGCAGGAACTTCTTGTGCACTTTCTGCAGCCCCCTGCCCTTTTAAAAAGCCTGATTTAAAACCTGAAAGTCCTTCATCGGCGCAAACGCAACTGTGGATGTTAATAGTGTTGTTAAAAGCAATTTTCTCATTGTCTATCCCGTTTGTGAAAATATTTTTTAATATACCACAGCATGAAACGTATTGCAACAATTTTATTCAAATTGTTTTGTTTTTTGATTATAAATACTAAAAGAACCACGATCAAAGTGCCAGCCATGCAACTTTAACGTACCATTTTGAACTCTCTCTTGAATCCATGGGAACGTCATTAAATTATTTAGGGATAAAATAATAGACTCTTTCTCGCACAGGTGTTGTTTTTTTTCTAACGATAAGTCTTGATTATCACCTCTTATAACACCTAGAGCAGGCTTTGCAATGCGCATCCACGCAGCAACAAAGCTGTCACGCCCTACATGAATGTGACCCTGTATCATGCTTTTAATGCCACCACAGTTACCGTGACCAAACACAATTAAATGGTCTACCTTTAATCCAGTTACTCCATATTCAATAACAGCACTGGTTCCATGGTATTTATCACGTTCTTCTGGTTGATAAGGGGGGACAAGACCTGCAATATTTCTGTGTATAAAAAGTTCACCCGGTCCAGCATTTGTTAACACGGCAGGATCCACCATCGAATCACTACACGACACAACCATTATTTTTGGTGTTTGTCCTTTTGAAACTGTCTGATTATAAACTGACCCATCATAACAATTGTGTTTTGTAAAAGATGCTATTCCATCTTGTAACGTTTTTATATAAGACATTTTCCAAATCCCTTTTCTTTTAGCCACTGCCAATCAAACTGTTCACCTGGATCAATTTTACGGCCCGGGGCAATATCGCTATGACCAATAATATTATGGGGTTTAATATCGTGCGACATTGTTAAATGTTGCAATAATTTAACAAGAGCATTCATTTGTTCAATTGTATAAGGCTCTGCAGGTGTTACTAAGGTTCCTTTATTTTGAATTTCAATACCTATAGAGTAATCATTGACATTGTCCCTACCCTGCCACGTGCTTACACCGGCGTGCCATGCGCGTTTTTCATCAGGCACTAAACGATATATTGAACCATCATAATCTATTAAGTAGTGCGCACTTACCTGACGATAACGGTCACATAATATTGCTATACTGTCTGCCGCAGTGGGCAGATCAGTATAGTGCAAAACGATATGTGTAATATCACATGGTCTCTCATTATAATTTGGCGAAGAATACGATGTATTAAACTTCATTTTTAAGTATCTAAGAAACTACGTAATTTACGAGACCTAATTGGATGCTTTAACTTACGCAATGCTTTTGCTTCAATCTGACGAATACGCTCACGCGTAACAGCAAACTGTTGACCAACTTCTTCTAATGTATGATCTGTATTCATCCCAATACCAAAACGCATACGAAGCACACGCTCTTCACGTGGCGTTAAACTTGCCAAAATACGTGTTGTTGTTTCTTTCAAGTTTGCATTAATTGCAGAATCAATTGGAAGAACCGCGTTTTCATCTTTAATGAAATCACCCAAGTGGCTATCTTCTTCATCACCAATTGGCGTTTCTAAGCTGATAGGCTCTTTAGCAATTTTCATAACCTTGCGCACTTTATCCAAAGGCATCATCAATTTTTCAGAGATTTCTTCCGGTGTTGGTTCGCGCCCCATTTCATTCATCATTTGTCGTGATGTGCGCACAAGTTTGTTAATCGTTTCAATCATATGAACTGGAATACGAATTGTTCTTGCTTGATCAGCAATAGACCTGGTAATTGCCTGGCGAATCCACCAGGTTGCATAAGTTGAAAACTTATAACCACGTTTGTATTCGAACTTATCAACAGCCTTCATCAAACCAATGTTACCTTCTTGTATCAGATCTAAGAACTGCAGACCACGGTTTGTATATTTTTTTGCGATAGAGATGACCAAACGTAAGTTTGCCTCAATCATTTCTTTTTTTGCACGAGAAGCTAGTCGTTCACCTTTTTGAATTTGAGTCACAATTTTTCTAAACGTTAAAAGCGGCAATCCAACTTTAGTTTCCAGGCTTTGAACAGCTGCTAGTAACTCTGTTAAAACATGTTGATGTGACGCTAAAAAAGCATCCCACTTTGCACCTTTTTGTTTGTTGACATCTTCAAGCCAGTTTTGATCAATTGCACGATCTTGAATAAATGGTAAAATTTTAGAGCGTTTGATGCCAGATTTTTCAGCACTTATCAGAATCTTTTTTTCTAATTCAGTAATAGTTTTATTTAAGTCTTGATGTGCATTAAATAGCTCTACCAATCGCAAAGGGTTTAAGCGCATTTCCGCAATGTTTGCCAACATTTTTTGCAAACATTCTTGATATTCCTTACTATCTAAGTAACTTTTATTTTCTTGTACGGCTTCTGTGCGCAAATAATCTAACTGCCTATATAGTTCAAAATGGATATTTACAAATAAAATCACTTTAGACAACTGCGTTTCGTCAACAACCGGTACTGATGGGCCATCATCATCTGTAGATGAATCGTCATCGGAACTTTGGTCATCATCAAAGTTTTCACTTGTATCAATGCCAATCACTTCACGAATGATCATCTCACCCGTTTCGATTTTATTTTTCCACTCCAGAAAAAACTCTGCTGTTAAAGGGCTTTCACACAGCCCGCTAAACACCTGTGCTTTTCCAGATTCAATGCGCTTTGCAATAACGATTTCGCCTTCACGTGACAACAATTCAACATTACCCATTTCACGCAAATACATACGCACAGGATCATCTGTTCTTCCGGCACTTTCATCCCTATCTTCTTTTGGTTCATCGTCAAAATTGAAGCCACCTAGAGAATGATTAAATTCTCCAGTTAAAGGTTGTTCATCAACTTCGTCAGAATCAACAATGCTGATCCCTATATCTGAAATCATTGTCATCGTTTCATCAATTTGCTCTGAAGTCATCTCAGCTTGAGGAAGCGCTTCATTTAATTCGTCATAAGAAATATATCCACGTTCCTTACCAACACTAATCAATTTACGAAGAGCTGGATTTGACTTACTTAATTCAATCAAAGGAATATCAGACATGTTTGATGTTTCCGTCATTTTTAATTCTTTATTTATTACTTTACTCATTGTCTTCTCTACTCCTAAGTTTAATAGTTTGTAATTCTTTAATTCTTGTCCAGTTTTGTTCGGTCATATCATTTTTCAACAGTTGGCCGGCTTGCCTGACTTCCTCATTTAATTTAAGTAAATATTCTAGCTGGTTGTAAACCTCTTTCCAACCTAAAAGAGCATTTTCCGCATCATTTTGCTTTAAAAAAGGTGCTTTTTGTACAACATCATCACTAATAATCATCAAAAATCTTGTTTTTAGCCCTGCATGATAAGCCGCATCCAATAAAGCATACTTTGTGTTTTCTCCTTCATACACAAGAAGCCAATCACTTAAGTCAGATAGTTCATCATTAAAATTGATATGCTGCATTTCATCCGTTACCTGATTTATTAAATGGGGATGATAAACCAAAGTTGCAAGCAAAATCTTTTGAAAAACGTCCTTTTTATTTTTTTTTACCATAGGCGGTATTATTTTATTGTCAGAATCACTCTTTTTATAATGATTATTCTTAAAAGACGCTTGCCCTAGCCTTCTAAAATATGTAAATAGTTTGTTTTGAAAATATTCCTGATAAGATAATTTGGTATCTTCATTTTGAATTTGCGATACCAACATCGTAACTTCTTTTCTAAGTGCTGCCTGATCTTCTGGAGTCTTATTTGGCATATCTTCTGTCAACGCATTCCATATAACATCACTTAATGGTTTAAATTTTTTCAACAAATCAGAAAAATGCTCTGGATCTTTTTGCACTAAACTATCAGGATCTTCCCCCTTTGGTAAAAATACAAAATTTAAACGATGTTCTGGTGATACATGAATGAGCGATTTTTTAGCAGATCTTACCGCAGCATTATATCCAGCTGCATCTCCATCAAAACATAACAAAGGTGGTACCCGGTGACGCCACAACATTTTACAGTGAAAATCTGTTAACGCCGTGCCAAGGGGGGCGACAGCTGTTTTAAAACCATATTGATGTAAACTTATAACATCTAAATATCCCTCAACAACAATATAACCAGATTCGTTAGATATATATTTAGAGGCAAAGTTATGCCCATATAAAATATGACTTTTTGAAAAAGTAGGCGTATCTGAAGAATTGATATACTTAGGCATCGCGTCACCTAAAGCACGGCCACCAAAAGCAATTACTTTGTTTTGGCGATCAAAGATAGGAAACATTAAGCGCCCACGAAAGCGATCTATAGGTTTTTTGTTTACATCACCTTTTGAGACCAGCCCAACCTGAATAAGTTCTTCCATTGTATACTTAGACTTAAAAAAGTCAATTAAATTTTGGTACCCATCAGGGACATAGCCAATACGAAATTGTTTTTGCACATCTAAATTTATATTGCGTTTTTCTAAATAAAGGCGCGCATTTTCACCGATAGATTTTTGCAAATTTTCTTGCATCCAAACACAAGCTGTTTCTAAAATTTCATAAGAACGATCGGCATCGGCTTTTTGCTCAGACGTTTTTTTGTATACTTCCCTTTCAGGAACTTTTAGACCAACTTGACCTGCGATATAATGAACGGCCTCTATAAATGTAAGGCCACGTTTTTTTTCAAGATAGCCGAACATGTTACCGCTAGCGCCACAGCCAAAACAATGATATAAATTTTTACCATCTGTAACGTTAAATGAGCCGCTTTTTTCTTTATGAAAGGGACACAGTCCAATATATTGATTTGTATTCTTACGTGTTAATTTAACATCATCCTTAATGATGTCGGAAATATTAATACGTGTTGAAAGTTGTTCTAAAAAATGTGATAAATCAGACATTTGGCCGCAATACTTCGCTCATCAAATCAATTAAAATACCTTCTCTAACCCCGCGATCTGCAACACGCACAATGTCAATATTTGTACGCTCATAAATGCCGCGCAAAATTGCTGAACCAACGACAACAAGCTCGGTTCTACCACCACCAATACAAGGGTGTTCAAAGCGTTGTTTATCCGTCATATCCAAAATACGTTGTGTCACTTGATCAAGATCACTCACTAAAAACGAGGCACCATCAACAGCCGTTCTCTCGTAGCGCTGCAAGTCAAGTGCCATTGCAGCAACTGTTGTAACTGTTCCTGAGGACCCAAGCAACTGAACAAGCCCCTTTTTAATATGATAATCTATATCATTGCATTCAAAAAAGCCATTTAACTCTTCTTTGACTTTAGCGCTAAGCTCATTACAGGTTTCTATTGTGAACGTTTTATCTCCATATTCTTCACTAGATGTCACCACTCCGTAAGGCAGTGAAATGGAGGCTATAACATTAAAAGGAATAGGGTAACCTGGACGCCTTGGCTGGTTACGTCCCTCCAGTGAAATCCAAGCTATTTCTGTACTACCACCTCCAATATCAAAAACAAGAGCATAGGGCACTTTAGGATTAAGAACGGCGGCACAACCCGTTATAGCAAGACGCGCTTCTTCTGCGGGCGATATAATATCAATATTTAAATTAAGTTCTTTTTTTGCTCTATCTATAAGAACTTTAGTATTTGTTGCACGACGGCAAGCCTCTGTTGCAACAGCCCGAACATAAATTGCATTATGTGTATCTATTTTTTGTTTACACATCTCTAAGGCGTCTAAGGCTCGATCAATCGCATTCCCTGAAAGCTCTTCACCGTCATGAATGCCCTCTCCTAAACGTACAATTTTTGCCATCGAATCAATAATTTTCCAGCTATCTTGTCGTGGTCTGGCTCTGAAATACATCATCTGAAGGGCTGCAATATTAACCCGTGCTACCAATACACGGCAAGAATTTGTACCAAGATCAATTGCAGCAATAGCAGGCGTATGCGCTTCACATATATAATCTTTAATTTCGATTTCTTCTGCAGGTTTCATTGTGACATCTCTTCCTCATAAATCAGACTACACAATTTTTAAAAAAAAGAACAGAAAATTCAATTAAGGAATATAGCCAAATGTTAATAAAATGAGATATAATATATGCTATTTAGTGATTTCATC
>CAZTIE010000019.1:0-15769 GCA_964613645.1 uncultured Verrucomicrobiales bacterium | reverse complement strand
GCTGGTTCAGCAATATTTAGTTTAAGGTGTTGCACTTCAGTTTAGAACAGGGGAAGAAAATCCTTTTGTCTGTTGCATACAATCAATATAAGTATAAAGCAATATATTTCAAGCTTTAAAGTAATTGAATAATATCACAGTGACATAGCGTATGCAATCAAGAGGATGGCATGGATAATACATAGCTATTTTTGACGCAGTGTATTAAGGCGCAAATCAAAAGATTGTGTTTAAGAAGCTTCGTTTAAGGGAAAATCATCATCGTCTTCTTCGGTTGCTGCAAGAATACTTTTTCGTTGATCTCCGTTTAATATATTGCCGTTTGACAGATCTAAGGTTTGATTAGGGCATAAAATAAAGATTTTTTCTTGATGGTTAATTTGACACTCTATTTTATCCGCGCTGACGCGTTTGATTGATATATGTGACAATTGATGCATTTGAGTTGGATTAATAATTTGATCGTTAAGCCAAATAGACCATTTTTTGTTGTTGCTATAGATAATGGAAGATAAATAGTATGCACCCTGTATGCTGGGTGCTCTATTTTGTTCGTCATTATGATTGTGATTCAGTTCATCTGCTGTTTTGCTAATGTCTAAAGGTAGGGCATCCGTATCCTCATGATCATCTGTATAAAATAAAGACGCTATTTTCTGCCACATTGATGTGCTGTTTTGTGCGCGCACATTTGCATGTACGGCAGGTAGGCATATAAATAGTATGAGGGTTATATATGAAATATATTTTATCATATACTAATCAAAACGATCTGATTTCACAATTTCAGTCATCGTCACCCCTAAATGCTTACCAACAACAACAACTTCACCCCTGGCCACCAACTTGTTGTTTACCATTATTTCAATTGATTCTCCGACACGTTTATCCAGTTCAATAACGGCACCACGGCCAAGTTTTAACAAATGGTTGACTGGCATGCTGGCACGTCCAAGAACGGCAGAAACCTGAACTGGAACATCATATACTGCTTGTAGATCATTAACGTCATGAAATTTTGTATTAGCCTTATCCACATTGCCTGTTTCTTGAAGTTCTTCAGAACCTATAGAATTTTGTTCAGTTTCAGTGGTTGCTGTGTTTTCTGGTGTTTCATCATCATTAAACATTTTCGTTCTCCTTTATGTTATTTTCTAGTACATCATGATCAGTTGAGAGTGGTGCTGCTTGGTTTTCAAACTTACTAAAATCTAATCCATTTTTCAATAAAAGATCGATTTTGTCATGTAGGCAATTGATGTCATACAACCCACCACCACATTTCCACTTTATTGTGCAAGCATGCGTATCTAGCGTATTATCTGCCACAATATGAAACGCGTCACTTTTTTCTGGTTGTTGAGCCATATATTCTTTGACATGAGGCAACATAGATGGATGTAGAAAAATTTTCATCCCATTGTTATCTAATAGTGACATTACCGTATGTTTTACAAAATTACGTAATTCGGATTTACCCTCTCTTTTTAAGTAAAATGGAAATAGCTTTTTTATGATAAGTGAGATACTGTAATGAACATGCTCTGTTAACTGGGCTTTATAATCTTCATTATTGTCTTTTAATATCTGCACATTATCATATAGTGTTTCTAGAATTTGTTTGACATGTCGATCATGCTCTTGCAGGCTCGTATCATGCCCATGCTTTTGTCCATCACTATAGCCTTTTTGGTAGCCTTCATTAAAAGAATTTTCTTTTAATGCAGCCTGCTCTCCCTCCGTCAGCACTTGCGTTTGATTATAAGGAGCATCAAAAGATGGCGGTGTGTAACTTGTGAAAGATTCTGGCTTCATTTTTTGCACCATCTATTCTATTAACTTGTTGTTTGAGTCTTCTTCATCTGCGACATTAGGCAGGAAGATGGTGTTGGCGTCAGCTAATGCTTTGGCTTTGGCAATAATACCCATTTGTGCATCTGACACGGCTTTTAACCTTACGGGGCCTAATTGTTCAAGCTCGTCATGCATAAGCTTTCCCGCACGTTCTGTCATGCAGCCAAAAAATCTCTCTTTAAGGTCGTTATCTACACCCTTTAATGAAATTGCTAATTGATTTTTATCAACACTCCGTATTAATGTTTGTAAACTTTGGTCATCCATTTTCTGTAAGTCTTCAAAGGTAAACATCAATCCCTTTATTTTTTTTGCACGCTCATCACTTTCTTTTTCTAAGTTGTTCATGAGTCGCATTTCTGAGGATCTGTCCATTGCATTGAATATTTCAGCGACGTTTGTGTAAGGATCCTGTTTATAGGTTCTTGATAAGCTGCTCATAAATTCTAACTTAAGGTTTCTTTCAATATCATCAATCACTTCTTTTTTGACAGCATCCATATCTAACATACGATTAATAACATCGTTAGAAAGTTCGTCAGAGAGGCGTGCGAGAACTTTAGCAGAACTGCTAGAGGGCATCTTAGACAAGATAACAGCAATAGTTTGTGGGTATTCGTTGCTTAGATAGCTGGCTAAACTTTCGACGTTTACGTTTCCAAGTTTGTCCCACACGGTGCGTCCTGCAGGACCTTTAACTTCTTCTAAAATGAGTTCAGCCTGATCTTTTGGAAGCAGTTTTATTAATAACCGCTTAATGCCTTCAGTGGAGCCAATCATACCTTTTGCAGATGATAATTGTGAGACAAATATAATACTGACAGCTTTTATGATCTCTAGATCCGTCTGTTTTGCGCGTAACATGGCAAAGGACATTTCTCTAATTTCATGTTGTTCTAGGGATGCGAAAATTTCTGATGCTATTTTTTCAGGCAAAGATAACATTAAAATAGCTGCCCTATCTTTTCCAGAAAGTTTGTCTATTTTTTTTTGTAGGTCAGGAGAGAAAGTTGGTAACATTACTTACTATCCTCTTCATATAACCAAGACCTTAAAATTGAAACACTTGCGTCAGGATTTTTTTCCACAAGTTGATTTATTTTGTTTATGGATGAAGCTTTCATCTGTCCTGCAATATTTTCCAAGTCAATATCAAAAGGGTCATCTTCACTATTGTTCAAGCTATAGGTGGGGTCTGTGGATGCATTAGGGGCATCAGCAGATCGTCCTAAGGTTGTGCTCATTGTATTTGACGCTGCATTTTTTCTACCAACGCCCATAAAAAGCACAAGAACTGGTTTGATAAAACGTAATATGATGATAAGTGAAAATAATCCAACAATAGTGAGCTCTATCAATTTTCTAAAATTAATAGTATTGAATAAATGATCAATGATACTGGGTTCTAAAATTTTAATTTCTTCAGGTGGCGTATTAAACTTTAAGTTTACAACTTTAATAGAATCATTACGCTCTTTTTTATAACCAACAGCTGTTTTTACAAGCTCTGTGATTTTATTGATCTCATCTTCTGAACGTGGACTATATTCTATTTTTCCTTGGTCGTTTTTTTTGTAAGAACCATTTACAAGCACGGCTACAGATAAGTGTTTAATGCCACCAACCTCTTTTACAATTGTGGTTGTTTTATTGGAAATTTCGTAAGATCTATTTTCCTCTACTTTATTGGATGCATTTTTGTTAGTAGCGCCACCGCCACCTGTATTTTCTTTATTGGGAATAGAATTTTGAATACTAACAGCGTCGCCATTGGATTCATTAGAATTTGAACCTTCTTCAGAGGAGGTAAGTGATTTAAGGACCTGTCCATCAGGATCATAATCTACAGATTGTGTTGTGATTTTATCAAAATCCATATCGGCAGATATTTCAACGCGAACTTGATCTGGGCCAAGGGTTTTCTCTAATAGTTGCTCTATTTGGCGTGAACTTTTTTCTTCATATTCCTCCTTCATTGTTGTGTACGTAGAGACGCTATCACTAGCAGAAGAACCATCACGACCGCGTGATAATAATGTACCCTTATCATCAATAATAGATATACGATCATTTGTCATATTTAAAACGGCGGTTGATACTAAGGCTTGAACGGCTTGAATTTGATTGGCTGATAGTCTGTTGCTACCCTTCATTTTCAACACAATGGATGCAGAGGGTTGTGATTGAGACCTTGAGAAAAGTTCTTTTTTAGGTACAACTAAATGGACACGTGCAGATTGAACGGTATTAATAGATTTAATAGATTTTGCAATTTCACCTTCTATCGCGCGCAAATGATTGATATCTAAAACGGCACTACTGGTACCAAGTAAGTCAGCTTTATCAAACATTTCATAACCGACAGTGCCACCTGTAAGTAATCCATCAGATGCAAACTCCATCCGTAATTCGGCAATTTTATCTCTTGGTACTAAAACTTGCATGCCGTTATGATTAATTTCAACGGGTATTCCAGTGCTTCTTAAACGATCTACAATTTTTGTAGCATCCCCAGGCTCTAGATCTGAATATAAAATACCCATCTCTGGAGTCTGTGTACTGCTCACAAAAAAAATAAGGAATGCAAAAACCAGGCCAACACCACCTAAGATGCTGGCTGTCTTTACCATGCCTAATTTTTTAAAGATGTCTATTAAGAGTTCCACAGATATATTGCATTTTAAATAAACTTTATATGTTCAGTTTATGCCGCTCTTTGTAAACAAAAGGTTAATAGTATGGCAAAAAATGCACATGTGATAGAAACATGCACTTTTTTCTAGGAAACCGAATAATAGTAGGAGTGTGTAGGGTGGTTTTTAAAACCAAATAAGTTGTACGAGGGCAATGACAGGTAACAATAATAGACTTGTCCACCCTATATATCCTATAAAGGAAGGCATTTCAACGTCATGCTGTTTGGCTATGCTTCTGACCATGAAATTTGGTGCGTTTCCTATATAGGTCATAGCACCAAAAAAAATAGATGAAATAGATATGGCCTGTAGTGTTGTATTATTATTTTGGATAATATCTTGTGCGCTGCCGCCAATCATCTTAAAGAAAATTAAATAGGTTGGTGCATTATCTAAAAAGGCAGAGAACGTCCCTGTTAACCAAAAATATAAATGGTTGTTTGGTGTTCCACCAGCGTTTGCTATTTGTAACAGGTGAGCAAAGGGCCCATTTGCACCTTGTTGTAGCATTAAAGAAATAGGTGATACGCAAATAAAAATAGCTAAAAATACACGGCAAATTTCCAGGACTGGCAACCAGTGCCCATTTTTAGATAAAAAGCCATCATATTTACGATCTATAAGATGAGACGTTAATGCAATTAAAAGAAGTAAGCCTTCGCGTAAAAATAAAGGATCATTTGTACCGCTACAACATATTAAAACCAAAATAATTAGTGGAATAAAAATCATTTGTGGTTTCCCATCTATACTTATTTTAAATGGTATAAATGGGTGAGGGGAAGGAATGCTCCTAGTGCCTAATAACTTTAAGGTAAGCCGAATATTACGCCAAGTAATATGAGTGAAATGTTTAAAAAATACATCACAGAAAATAAATAGTACTAATAAGCAGATTATTGTAAAAAAATATTTTTGATACAAATTAATAAAAGGCCATTCAAAGGGTACCCCTTGTAAGAAACCAATAAAAAGTGGGGGATCCCCTAAAGGTGTTAAGCATCCGCCAACGTTACTAACGATCAACATGAAAAAAATCGTTAAATGTGTTCTGTATGGATGGTTATGATTCCATTTTAAAAAAGGATAAATTAAAAGCATGCTGGCGCCAGTTGTGCCTATAATGCTTGCAAGTGCACCACCAAACAAAAGAAATAGCGCATTCTTGGCGGTCGTTGGTTCACCTTCTAATGATATTTTTAAGCTTGTACTGACTGTATATAGTGTGTAAATCAAAACGACGAAGGGGATATATTCATAGGATAAAACATGTTGTATGTGTTCAATAGAGAGCCATGTTCCCCAGGCTTGAATAAAGCCCACTATTGTGAGCAGGGTTACAGATATCAGGACAGGCACTTCTAACCGATGCCACCATCCAGGTGATAACGTAGGTCCAATACATAAAGAAGATAGCAGCAGGATAAAGGGCGTCACAATCCAAAGGGGCAGTTGCATGTCCATATGATAACCTCCTATAAAAAACGAGTGACTTTTTCTTATGGTAGCATCTTAATGCCCATTTAATGAAGGGCAGGAGGTGATAAGTTAATCTTTATTGTGACCATATGACTGGTACACGTTATTTTATGACCGAAAATACAGCAGAATGAAGAGGTTGTATGTCCCTGTTTTTTTGTAAAATAGTTCACATTTTACTGGTGTCCTAAATTCAGTAACTAGCGTGACACGAGCGACCAATGTATGAGTGCGGTAATTTTGTAGCGTTAAAATGTTAGCTAATGTTAAAGTTATTTTTCAGGTAATCTAAAAATGCTTGCCCGTTAACTTTTGTTATAACGGCGCCTTTGAAAAAATTAGGTTCAGAAGGCATGCTGTGAGCAAAGGTAGCAGGATCCTGTTCTACCCATGGCAACTTAGAAAAGGTGGTGTCCAAAGTTGCACCTATTGTAATAGATTCTTTTGGGATAAATTTTTGAAGAATTTTACGTACAGTTAAAACCGGTGTTGTTATAATGCCTTGAACATTAGGGTAATTCTTTTTTAAAATATGGTAGGTATACGTATATATATGCATTGGCATAGAATTGAGATTTCTCATTTTGATTGTACCATTTTTGCTAATACGTACAGCTTCATCAACTGTTCTGGATATGCCAAGAGCTGAATAAAATTCGTGATTCTTGCTAATTTGTACCGTTGTTATCATCGCAATGTCACTGTTTTCAACTGATGTCATGGTGCCAAATTTTTGCGTACTATCTGATTCTTCTGGATTTGTATGCATAAGGTAAGAAACATACATATCGTAGTCATGCCTACATTTAGATAATTGTTTATCTTCATAGTTCTGTAAACGATTTTTAAAAGGCGCTATACCATTCAGGCTCGGAAGCGTTTTTTTTGTGGCATATTTGTTCAATGCGCGCCCGTAATTCTTTTCCTGCCGTTTGGCAAAGTTAATCCAATCATTTATATTTTTTGCTGTGATTTTTTCTAAAACAACGAAAAGACCAGTTTTCTTGCACTGGATATAATATAATCCATCTTGTTTTTTACTTTCATGAACTATGATTGTTGCAGATGAATCCGCTGCATGCAGGTTGCTGACATTGCTTGGGCAAACACAAACAACATATGTATAGAATATAAGACAAATTTTACGCATATGAATTGTTGGTTTCTTAATCACAGAATTATTCTCTCTCAAATGATACGATCATGATCACTTTATCATCTGGCAAATTATCAAATGTTGTCAATAAATTATCGTTATATAATTTTATTCTTGTAGAGATTCTACTGGGTGCAAGCTGCCTGCACGGCGTGCAGGAAAAAAGCTTGCCAGTAAAGATAATACTGTTGAAATACTACAGGCAAACAGGACATCTTTTAGTGATAAAACAGCAGGCAGTTTTGACAAAAAATAGGCTTCTGCAGAAAATAACTCTGCTTGAATAAGGTATTCCACAAAATGCTGTATATTTTCAATATAGATAACAAACAGGCTTCCTAAGGCAACGCCTAAAAATGTGCCTACAAAACCAATAATCAAGCCGATGCTGACAAAGATACGGGTAATTTGTTTTTGTGTTGCCCCAAATGTTTTAAGAATGCCAATAGCGCGCGTTTTATCTTTAACCATCATGATTAAGCTGGATGAAATGTTAAAACCGGCAATAATAATGAGAAGGGAGAGGATTAATAACATGACGTTGCGCTCAACCTCTACAGTGTGGAAGATACCTTGATCTTGATGTTTCCAATCTAAAACTAAGTACGCGTCATTTAAACGTTTTGATAATGTTTCTGCAACAAGGGAAGCTTGTAGAACATCTTTTAAGAATATATCGATATGGGTTACTTTTTTGCCCATTTTGTATAAATTCTGAGCCGTATATAAAGGCATGAAGATAAAGCTTTTATCATAAATATGCATGCCGTAATTAAAGATGCCAGCAACTTTAAAAGATTTTTGTCTTGGAATTGTACCAAAAGCAGTTTGATTGCCTTCAGGCGTGATCAGGCTAAGGTGATCTCCTGTTTTAACGCCAAGCTCCATCGCAAGACGCCATCCAAGTAAAACGCCGTCGTCTTTGAAATTCTTTAAGCTATCATCTGCAACGCTTTTACGTAATGGTTCACGCTTTAAAAATGCGCTTGGCTCTATACCTTGTACCATCACACCTTTTGTTTGGCCGCGAAAAGAAATAATACTTTGTTTTTCAATCATAGGGTAGGCTGATTCAATGTTTTCTTTACGGATTGTATTCAGTAAGTCTATATCTGTGCTTTCAATTGGTTGATCTTTTTGCATAACAAGTACATGGCCGCGCATGCCAATGATGGCGGTTAATAAATTTGTGCGAAATCCATTCATAACTGACATCACGATAATAAGCGTTGCCACACCAAGGGCAATGCCAAGGAAAGAAAAGATGGCAAAAAAAGAAATAAATCCTTCTTTTTTAGAGGAGAATAAATAACGCAGAGCAACTTTTCGCTCAAAAGGAGAAAACATTGTAGCATATAGATTGAATAACTATTTTACACTTTAAAATGTCTACGCTGTTTTTGCAAATGCATATAATGGTGGTCGCGTAGGTGGTGATTGTCATAAGAGTAAAGATAGGTGGAAAGGGTGCGTTGGTCTATTATAGAGATTAGGATTCAATTGCATCACTGTAGGATATCTTCCATATAAAAACGCTTGGCAAAACAGGTTGAAAAACGCTACCTTACAATAAAGATATATATAATAAAGTAAGGTTAGTTATTATGAAAATTTTTGTTGAAAAGTCGGCTCTTTTAAAAGCTTTAAGTCACGGACAAAGTATTGTTGAAAAGAAAACAACTGTTCCAATTTTAAGCCATGTTCTGTTAAAGGCAGAAGGTGATACGCTACATTTAACGACGACTGATCTTGATATGTCTTTGCAAGAAGCTATTCCTGCAAAAGTGGATCTTCCAGGCGAAATATGTATTTCAGCGCATGTTATTTTTGACATTGTTAGAAAGTTATCTGATAGGTCGTTGGTAGAGCTTGAGGCGAATCCAGAGAACAACCAAGTTGTTATTAAATCTGGCCGTTCTCGGTTTGAATTGTCTTATTTATTATCTGAAGATTTTCCGCAATTAGCACAAACAGACTTAACACACACATTTAAATTTTCGTCGTCAAAATTAAAGAAGATGATAGAACAAACTGAAGCATCGATGTCGACAGATGAAGCACGTTATAATGTTTGTGGTGTTTTCCTGCACAGTGTGATGAAAGATGGTGTGTCAATGTTGCGTGCCGTGTCAACAGATTATCATCGTATGGCATTAGTTGAATTTCCAGCGCCAGAAGGGGCAACAAGTATTCCTGAGGTTATTGTTGGACGTAAAGCAATTCTAGACATTAAGAAGTTGCTAGATGTAGCTGAAGAAAATGTTATGCTTGGCTTGTCAGAAAATCGTATAGAGCTTGTTATTGAAAAAGATGGCTATAAAGGTGTGTTTTCATCCCGTTTGATTGAAGGAACTTTCCCAGATTACCAGTCGGCGTTAGAGGCTGAACATGATAAATATTTACTTGTGCCACGGGAAGATTTTGTAAGAGCAGTTGATCGTGTTGGAACAGTTGTTAGTCAAAATGTGCGTGCGATTAAAATTATGCTAAAAAATAATCAAGCACAGCTTTCTGTTGTTAGTCCAGAACTTGGGTCAGCACTGGAAGAAATGGATGTTGATTTTCCATATGATGATATGGTGGAGCTGTGTGTGAATGTTAAATACCTTCTTGATGTTGCACAAACGATTACAGAAGATGAGGTGGAATTTTTCATCATAAATGCAGATTCACCTGTGATCGTTAAGGGTGTTAATAATACTCAATCAACATTTGTACTGATGCCACTTGGTGTGGATCAATAGCTTCCGTTATTGCTGAACGTTGTGGTATGTGCAAGTACGCTATTGAATTGGCGTATTTTAATTGGGCTTAATACGCTGAATGATTACCATATTAGCCCTCAATTTTATTCTTTTAGATGCTTATCAGAAGGTTTTGTCAGTAGATTGTTCGCTTGTTAAGACATCTAATGAAAAATGTTGAACCATTTGTAATATAATAACATTTTCCATCTCTGTATTACTAAATAGTGACTGTAGTTCGTCTTTATTAATGCTATCGTCTGTTAAAATTATTTGGCGCGGTCGTTGTGATTCATCTTCAAATGTATGTAATATTTGCTCTATATCTTTAATATTTCCTAAAATAGGAACATCATGAATAGCGCGCCCATCTTCAAAATGTTCTGTCGTTGTGATAATGCCAACAGGGTTGTAGGGAAGATTTGGTGTATATGTTACTTCGCGTATAAACAGTTCTGTTGGATCTTCATCGCCAACCAATAAGACTGGTATAGCAAACGAAGTGTGTAGTCTTTTTTGTTTTAAAATACTTTGGTCATGGAGAAGGCGTGCAAAAAACCGTGGTAAAATTAAAAGTGATATCATAACAAAAATATTAACAACAGGAATACTTTTTGCTAAGGATTCATCTATGGATAACAAATGCATAGCAGGAATAAACAGCAGGTTAGCAATGATAACGGCAATACTAAGGGGCCATAAATCTTCAACTGAAATAAAACGCCATAACGTTTTATAAATTTTACCCCATGAAAAAATAGCAAGAGATATCAAGGTGAATACAATTAAATTTTTTAGTAAAAACATATGAGAATAATCTAAAAATTCATCTCCAACTTTTAGGTATATAGAAATGAATAATGCTAAGAATGCCATGCAGCCGTCATGCAGCATGATAGAGATCGTAGAGTAATGCGCACTTTTGATTTTTTTGACGGGTGTAAATATTTTAAGGGCAAAAGTTGCAAGGCATGCTTTTTGAATAGTGGAGCTTAAATGATCAAAATTTTTCATTGAATAAATTATTGTAGAGAAACGTTTTACAATGTCTAACAATATGCTTTTTTTTGTCATTATAGATGTCCTTGTTATTTTGCAGATAGCATGCCAGCTATGCAAAAAAAGTGAATTATTACATTGGTACGTTACTTAACATTGTATTCGATAACGCGATTATATGCAAAAAAGCTCTCTTAATGTTGTTTTACTACATCAAAATCATAATATTAGGATATTTTTTCATTTTTTAACTATTTGTTAATAATTACAAATTATTTCCTTTTTAGGTTAACTATATTTACTTAAAAGGAAATTGTTATGATAAATAAATCAAATTATCGACTATCGCCTGCTGTAAAAAAAATGATAGCTTTTGCTTCTTTAAGTTCTATGTTGTTTGCGACTGGAACCCCTGCTGAACAGCCTCCTTTTGGGGCTACGCTCTCTGCCTCTAATATGCAAACGCATCTTGATCCATTAAAACAACCAGAAGAGTTTGCTGCTGTTGTACCCGATGCCCACGATGCTGAGTCTTTTTATGATTTCGGCACATCACAGGTACTTAATGTCGGATTTGATTTGGAAAGTGTATCAAGTCAGGCAAGGCAAAATTCAGCAATACTACCATTTAAAAAGTCACGAAGCTGTGATTTGGATGACGTTGCATTTGCTAATGCAAGCACATGCGTGATGCCACCATCGGCCATGAAATATCGTAGAGAGAGTGATACCTGGTCAGAACCAGGTAGTGGAGGGGATTCTCCTGCACATAATGATAATACGCATCATGCACATGTTGCCTTTGCTTTAGATCCAAAAGCTATACGGGGACGCGTTAGTTTAGGGTCAAGCTTTTTGTCTGTAGCAAATTTATCTCAGGTCTTAGAAAGAAAAGTAAGTGTCGCTCATGCAACAGAGGCACGTGTGTTATCTATTGATGGTGGCGGGATTAAAGGGCTTCTTGTTTTAGAATTATTGGCTTTAATGGAACAAAAAACCGGCATGCATACAACAGAACTTTTTGATATGGTCGGTGGCACTTCAGCGGGCGCTTTAATAGCAACCTTAATTACGATACGGGATCCTGAAACTGGTAAGCCAAAATTTACAGCCCGCGAATTGAAAAATTCTTTAATGGCACATTACCCAAATTTCTTTGTCAAAAAGTGGGGCAGCTGCTATGGGATAATGAAAGAAAAATACAAAGTTACACCTGCACGTAAGATTTTAGAAAAACTTGCTGGCGATGCTTTATTTGGAGATGCCATTATTCCAACTTTTGTAACTGCATTTAATGTTTCGGGAGCGTCAAAGTACCATAAATTATCTATTCTTGGGTCTTATGCTCATAATGATAAAGGTAAAACAGTTGTGGATGCTGCGCTTAGCTCCATGTCGGCTCCTGTGTTTTTTAAACCACATCAATCATTAGATGGAAATATATATTTAGATGGTGGGTTAATTGCAAATAATCCATCTTTGATGGCATACTGTCAGGCAAAAGAATATTTTCAACATTCTAGTCGTATGGTCTTGCTTTCAATGGGGGCAGGAAGTTTTAACGATCATGCATTAAGCCGAAAACTTTACCATACGGGCTTAATTGATATTGGGCCAGGGCTTCCTGATATGTTTTTGCAAGGACAGCAATCTATCACACAAGACGTATTACATTATATGCCAGATGTCAGTGACTTTCGCATTGATCCGGTTTTAGAAGGCAAGAAAATTGAATTAGATGATACTTCACAAAAAGCGATGGATCATTTGAGTGTTACTGCACTAAGGTGGTGGGGTGATAATCCAGATAAAGTAGACGAAATTCTAAAAAGGCTTGTTCGCACGTAAGTTGTTTCCACCCCTTCTGCAATCTTTTTACAAAAGGGGTGGCACATTAGTTATCTTTTTTAGATAGGGACATATATCCAAACATGAGTATGCCAAGTACAAGCATCACAGGAATAACAAGTAGTCCTTTTTGGTAAACACTTGTATCATAACTGCAAACACCATTAACCGTTAAGGCGCCTTCACCAAAATATCCGATACATCCGCCAATAATGCTATGAAAATATGAACCAAAAGTCATAATAATCATATTGGCGATCGCAGATACCAAACTTGTGGCCTCCGTTGGTACAAAGCGAATCGCACGATAAATTGCTGGCACTTGATAAGCCGAAAAGAAGCCCATTATGAATAATGCTATAGGTACGCTCCATAAAGGTGCTGTGCCGCTAATAACAATCATGAATGATAAAAGCATCATAGCGCCAGAAAGTGCAACAGTCCTATCTATTCCAAGACGATCAACAATAGAATTAATCGATAAAAATCCGATGGCGAGGCTGAAAAAGACAAGAGATGATCCATTACTGGCCATCATGTTTGTAACTTTATAAATATCAGCCAGAGATTGAGTTAACCACGCATCAGCGTATCCTTCAAGTGGCCCAACTAAAAATCCAGCACCAAGCGAAACGAACCAAACCCATTTGTTTGTCAGTACTAATTTTAAACTATCTAGTGGTGACCCTATTTCTGATTCTTCTAACTTAGGTAGGGCAATATACATGAAGATACTAAGTGCAATACCGATGCCTAAAATGATCCACATAACATTTTTCCACGGCATGAAATCAAGCATATATTGTATTGGTGCGCCACCAAAAACTGCACCACCAAGGCCAACTGTTGCGGCTAAGGACAGCATGCGCGTGAACTTTTCTGCGGCAAAAGCCATGCGAATAATCTTAAACATACCAAGTGCTGACCCTGAAGATCCGATACCAACAATGCACCTGCCTACAATAGAGTATGAGAAGTTATCTATATAGATTAGAGGAAACATGCCAATAATACATAAGATTGTACACAGTGGTAGCACATACTTAGGGCCGTATCTATCTAATGCAATACCAAGCGGGATGTGTGACAGGGTGTAGCCAATATAATATATGCCGGCAAATTGACCAAACATCGCAGCATCTAGCGTAAATGCTTGCGTTAAATCCGTTTTTAACACATTGGGAACAACGCGCAAAACATATTGATATGCATAAAATAACGCTGCACATGACCACATTAACCATGGTTTTGCTGTCATGATACTTTCTCCACTTTTAAGTTACATATAATGTCGAATCTTTAGGATATAATATTATTACAATTCTGTCAAAACACTTTATTTGATGGCAAATTGTCAGTGTGCAGGTTCTTGTTTTACATTGTTATGTTGCAAATTGAAATGTCGGGGAGTAGGGTAGACAGTAATAGAAGGCATAGATAACTGGTATTTTTCCTTCATTAAAGTGATCTGAAAATGTTACTATTGACATATAAATATGCAATACCATATTTTGGGCCTAATATTATCCTATTATTAGGGGCGTCATATAATTTCAATAAATATGTTGAAAAGTTAAGCTGATTTTTTAAAAGAGTATCCTTATGAAAGCTGAAATTATTTCTTTAGTAAAAAAAATAGAAGAGAATATAGAGCTTTTAAAGCGACATTTAGACTGGGAGACAGCAATTGTAAAATTAGATGATCTTGATTTAGCTGCAAACGATCCAGATCTTTGGAGTAATCAAGAGCAGGCACAAAAAGTTTTAAAAGAGCGCGAAATTTTAACGCAAAAAATCAGCCAAATTAAAAGTTTAGAATCTGATTTGTCAACTGCTGTAGACATGATTAAATTGGCAGAGATGGAAAATGATGGTGATATTTTAAAAGAATCAGAAGATCAAATTGCAGTACTTGCAAAAGATATAGATAAGCTGCAATTAGAAACATTGCTATCTGGAGAAGCAGACGGCAACAGCTGTTTTCTAGAAATCAATGCGGGTGCTGGCGGTACGGAGGCTCAAGATTGGGCGCATATGCTTGGGCGCATGTATTCACGCTGGGCTGATACTAAAAAATATAAAGTTGACATTATGAACGAAAACCCAGGGGAAGAAGCCGGCATAAAATCAATCACACTTAAAATTGTAGGGCACCAGGCATATGGGTGGTTAAAAGCAGAGTCAGGTGTTCATCGTTTGGTACGTATTTCTCCCTTTGATTCTAATGCACGACGCCATACGAGTTTTGCCTCCGTTTGGGTTTATCCTGAAATTGATGATTCTATTGATGTGACGATTGAAGAAAAAGATATTCGTATAGATACCTTTAGGGCCTCTG
Source organism: uncultured Verrucomicrobiales bacterium (assembly GCA_964613645.1). Taxonomy (GTDB): domain Bacteria; phylum Pseudomonadota; class Alphaproteobacteria; order Paracaedibacterales; family UBA11393; genus UBA11393. The sequence goes on along the minus strand of CAZTIE010000019.1, from coordinate 655 downwards.
GTGCTGGTGGTCAGCATGTTAATACAACGGATAGTGCTATTCGGATCACCCACATTCCAACCAGTATTGTGGTGCAATGTCAAAACGACAGGTCTCAACATAAGAACAAAGCAACAGCTTTAAAAATGCTAAAAGCCCGGTTGTATGAATTTGAACTAAGAACCCGTGAAGAAGCGGCCATGGCAACATCTGCTAGTAAAACAGAAATTGGGTGGGGGCATCAAATAAGGTCTTATGTGTTGCAACCATATCAGATGGTGAAAGATGCCCGAACAGGTGTTGAAAAAGGTAATGCGCATGCCGTTTTGGATGGTGATTTAGATCTGTTTTTAGAAGCGTCATTATCGCATAAAATTTCAGGGTAAATTAAAGGGAAGAGGTGATGGAGTCATTGCAGGGTCTTGATACTGTCTTAAGTATCAAGAGCAAAAATTAGGATCAAAATATTTATTTTCTTGAGGTGTATATTCCATAACAAGGATATATTAAAATGTCTGAGCTGAGGTGGTCCCAATAAATCAGACAAAGTGTTAAGGGTATCGTATTTGATTTAAAAAGGATCACACATAATGAGTAAAATACGAAAAAGCCACTCGCGCGATATAAAGCACAACTCGCTTTGGAGGCAATCCTTGAGGATGAAGCAATTGCCGAA
>CAZTIE010000018.1:0-16093 GCA_964613645.1 uncultured Verrucomicrobiales bacterium | reverse complement strand
TGACTATACTTAAGAGTACATGTCTTTATTCATGATTTATATATAAGGCAGATGGTATGAAATTGCAAGGTTTGGTGGACGGTTTTTTTTCTAAAGAAGATAATATAAATTCGGATATGTACCCCATATAGGGCTCCTGTCCACAGTCATTGAATACACCGAGCTAGAAAAAAACAAGAAATCATACATAAAATATGATAACATGATTTTTGCTAGGGGTGTTTAGATTTTTTTAAACTGAGAGGCGATGTTGCCAACCCTTTGAACCTGATTTGGTTAACACCTGCGGAGGGAAGCCTGAATGTTACAGAACGTTAATGTGCACGATTATACAACAAATAATAGACCTTACCACCATTTTTCAGCTGAAAAATATCTGCCAAATTACGTGCATTTAAAACACCCCCTTTTTTTAGGTAGGGGATTAATAACTGTTCTACTGGGCGCAAGTGGTGTTGGTAAAAGCACGTTGATAAATGCGTGTATAGAGGAGTGCATAGACCAGCAATTAGATTTCGCCTGTCAAAATCAGCATACAACTTTGCTGCATCACAAAACGGTTCTCTGCAATATAAAGCTACCCTTTAAATTACTAGGCAAAAGCGTACCACGTTTACGTTTATTGCAAGTATTAAAGGATGTTTCTTTATATAACCATAGATATAAAAAAATCTCACAATTATCAAAGGGAATGCAGCAACGCTTACAGCTTGCTATGACCATTTTGCAAGATGTTCCAATCTATTTTTTAGATGAACCGTTTTCGTCTCAAGATGCTAAAATGCGCCAAAATCTATATAGGGTTATTCAAAAACATTGTGCGGATAAAACGCTTCTGATTGTAACGCATTGCGATCAAGATTTACCGTTATTAACGGGTACTGTGCTCCATTTAGTAAAAGCACAGGGAACATTAAGCATCATCCAAAAACCGCCACAAAAAATGCAGTATGCTAAGCAGGTGGAAATTCAAAGGGAATGTCACCCTGAAGAACAGTACAAGCAACAGGCAGATAAAATACCTACTGTCATACTCTACCGCACATTTATTTTAGGCGTTATTTTCTTATTTTGGGCTTTGATGATTCAAGCTTTTTCGGTTCCATCATATATCATCCCGAAGCCGTTTGATGTTATATCAGCCTTTTATGAGAATTGGTCGACACTTGCATACCATACATTTCATAGTATATTACCACTGGTGTCAGGCATGATGATTGCAAGCTTATTCAGCACTATTTTAGCGTTGGTAATTTATAGGTATAAACGTTTCATGCACGCTATCGAACCTTTTCTAGTGGCCCTTCAATCTGTTCCTGTTTTTTTGATCTTGCCAATTTTATTGTATATTTGTGGTTCTGGTCTCATTGCAAAAATTGTGGCACTCTCCATCACGACGTTTTTCCCCTTATTTTCCGGAATTTTACAAGGTTTGGATAAGACGCCATATGTTTGGGAGCAACAAAAATTAGCCTTAAAAGCACCTGAATACAGATTTTTATACTATGTACGCTTTATATATGCAGTTCCCTTTATATGGCAAGGATTGCGGTTATCATTGATTCATGCACCTTTAAGTGTACTTGCCGTTGACTGGCTTGGCGCATCTTCAGGACTTGGGTATTTAATTATGTTAAGCCACGGTCAGTTAGAGCTTCCCCTTATGTTTTGTGGTCTGTTTATCGTTATAGCGTTATGTTTATGCCTGAACTATGGTGCAAAATTTCTTGATAAAAAATTCATTTAAAGGGTGAGGAATATGAAATTAATACTCATTGTACTACTTTTCTCAATTTCTGTTATGCAGGCAAAACAACCACTTCGTATTGGATTAGATTGGGTTATAAATATCCAACATGGTTTGTTGATATATGCAAAAGCAAAAAATTTAATACCTAAAGATACAGAATTTGTGCCCTTTCAAAGTTCAACAAAGGCATTGCAGCAATTATCCCTTGGCACAATTGACTTGGCTATTTCTTATGAACCGGCTATTAAAGCGTTGCAAAACAAAGGTTTGCAAATTGAGGCAGGCTTTACTCTTATTGCTGAACCCCTTGATGTTTTTGTTAGTACCATACCGTTAGAAGGTTTAAAAGGAAAAAAAATTGGGCATCAATCAAGTCCGGGTAGTTTTAGCGAAAGTTTTTTAGAAACTATTTTAAGGACTGTATCGTTAACGTTTAAGGATGTGGAACGTATTTATAGTTTATATCATTTAGCGCAAGGCCTATTATCTGGGCAATATGATGCAGCAATGCATATTCCGCTTATATTTGCCCCCGAACTATTAGAACATAACCAAAAGCTTAGAATATATAAATTGAAAGATTTCGGTATTTATTACAATGGACAAGTTTTAGCGCAGCATACAAGCGGGCCAAATACGAATGCAATTTATAAAGGGCTTGAAAAAGCAAAGAAAGAAATTGTGGCTAATGCTAATGCTACGTGGGATGTTATCATTACAGAATATCCTGAATTAAATACGCTCAAAACAAAAGAACGATGGCTGCGTTATATCGCGTTAATTTCATGAGTTGAATGACTCTTTTCAGTTGAAGCATGGCTCTGTAATGTGGGAACATAGATGAAAATGATAAATATAAAAAAAATGACAGCAAGCACGGCATATATTCCGATAAACGAGTTAACTGAAGCAGATGCAAAGCAAGAATTAGCATCATTATCAAAGGATATTGCCTATCACGATTTTTTATACTTTAATAAAGCCGCACCTGAAATACCTGATTATGATTACGATCAGTTGGTTAAGCGAAATAAAGACATTGAACAAGCCTTTCCGCATTTAAAACGTGTTGATAGCCCCTCTTTACGTGTTGGGGCAACGCCGTCACCTGAGTTTCAAAAAGTTCGTCATTCAGTGCCTATGCTTTCTTTAGATAATGCTTTTTCATTTGATGATGTAATAAGTTTTTTAAGCCGTGCAAAACGCTTTTTAAATATGCCTGAAGATACAGAAATACCATTTTTAGCGGAACCAAAAATTGATGGTCTGTCAGCATCTTTAATATATCAAAATGGTCAGCTTATTTTAGGTACGACACGTGGGGATGGTGTGGAAGGCGAAAATATTACGGCAAATCTTAGAACCGTTCGTGGCATTCCTTTACGGTTGCAAGGAACTGATATACCTGAAAATGTAGAAATTCGTGGGGAAGTTTACTTAGCAAAATCAGATTTTCAAAAAGTAAATTTAGAGCGTGAAAAAAACAATCAACAACCTTTTGCAAATCCCAGAAATGCTGCTGCAGGCTCGCTTAGGCAGCTTGATCCTAAAGTTACAGCTTCAAGACCACTCAAATTTTTTGCTTATGCACTTAATGCTTTGTCTGGCTTATATTTAAAAACACAAGAAGATTTGTTAAAACAACTTGAAGAGTATGGGTTTTCTGTAAACCCGCATCATCAGTATTGTAAGACCGAAAAAGATCTGCAACTATACTTTAAACGCATGAATGATAAGCGTAATAAGCTTGATTATGATATAGATGGTCTTGTTTACAAGATTAATGATTTAAGTTTGCAAAGACGATTAGGCAGTGTTGGAAAAGCACCGCGGCATTCTATTGCCCATAAGTTTATGGCCGAACAGTGTGAAACTGTTGTGGAAGATATTCAAATTCAAATTGGCCGTACAGGCGTTTTAACGCCTGTTGCACACTTAAGACCTGTTAATGTTGGTGGTGTCATGGTCGCACGTGCAACCTTGCATAATGAACAAGAGATCCTTCGTAAAGATATTCGTATTGGTGATCATGTTATTATTCAACGTGCTGGTGATGTTATCCCGCAGGTTGTTAAAGTATTGCCACATAAACGATTGGAAAATTCATTTGGATATGCTTTTCCTACCGAATGTCCCTCATGTGGAAGCCGTGTTGTTCAAAAAGAGAATCAAGTAGCCAAAAAATGCCCTAATGGGTTTAATTGCAAAGCGCAAGCTATTCAAAGATTATGCCATTTTATTAGTCGTGATGCTTTTGATATTGATGGTTTAGGTGCACGTAATATTGAAAAATTTTATGAGGCGCACCTTGTAACCAGTCCTGTTGATTTGTTTACATTACAGCAACGTGACGAAAAATCCTTGAAACCCCTTCATATTCAAGACGGGTGGGGCGCACAATCTGTTGCCAATTTGTTTCAGGCTATTAGCGCTAGACGTACAATTAGCTTTGATCGCTTTATTTATGCGCTTGGTATCCCCCAAATTGGTTTGCTTACAGCGCGCGTTCTGGCTAATTTTTATTTAACGCCTGAAAATTTGTTGTTTGATGCTAAAAATTTAATAGATCAGGAGGCAGAAATCTATAAAAAATTATTAAATCAAGATGGTTTTGGTCATTCAATTTTAGAAGAAATCTCTGATTTTTTTAACGATGATGTGAATCAAGATGTCTTTCAACAACTTGCTTCAATATTAACAATTATTCCTTATGAAGCGCCACAATCAAGTGGCAAACTAAGCGGAAAAATTGTTGTTTTTACGGGCTCTTTAAATAAAATGAGTCGAGCTGAAGCTAAAGATATTGCAGAACGTTTAGGCGCAAAAGTAGGCAGCGCTATTTCTAAAAATACGGACCTTGTCGTGATGGGCGCAGAATCTGGATCAAAACTACGGGTCGCACAAACTTTAGGTATTCAAGTTGTGGATGAAGCTGCTTGGTTAAGTATTATTAAAGAATAAGCGGACAATATTAATATGACTAACCTTTTTTAACGCGCATAGCAGAGATCTCGGTAGCTCGCTGCCGAGATGGGAATTTGAGGTCTGCGTAGTTTATTGCTAATCAATCTCTATTGCTATAGCAAGTGCTTCTCCGCCACCAATACAGATGGCGGCAATGCCACGTTTTAAGTGTTTACATTTTAAAGCATTTATTAATGTTACAATAATACGTGCGCCAGAACAGCCAATGGGATGGCCTATGGTACACGCACCTCCGAATACATTTATTTTGTTACGTGGAATATGAAGCTCTTGTATGGCAACCATTGGTACAACGGCAAAGGCCTCATTAATCTCAAATAAATCCACGTCGTTTATATCCCATTTTACTGTAGTCAGCAGGTTTTTGATCGCGCCAACAGGGGCTGTTGTAAACCACTCTGGTGCATGTGCGTATTGTTCTGCTCCAATAATACGGGCTTCAATGGATAACCCTTGTTCTTTTGCATGGGTTTCATTCATTAACAATAAAGCTGCGGCTCCGTCTGCCAATGCAGATGATGTTGCAGCCGTTACGGTGCCATCCTTTTTAAAAACAGGGCGTAAAGCGTTAAACTTATCTGTTACCACTTTTTGTGGTGGTTCATCCTGATCAACTGTCACCATAGCACCGCGTCCACTATCAAAAATGATAGGTGTTACTTCATTTTGATGGTACGTTATGTTCCGCTGATAATTTTTAAATGTGGCTGTCGCAAATTCTTCTTGTTCAGAACGGGGGAGGTTGTATTTTTCAGCAGTTGCTTCTGCAAAGGCGCCCATCAAAGTGCGTGGAGATTTTTGACCCTCTTCACAGGCGTCTTCCAAACCATCAAAGAATAAGCTGTCTATAACGTCTCCATGTCCCATGCGCAAGCCTGAACGAGCCTTTTGAAGTAAATAGGGTGCATTGCTCATGCTCTCCATTCCACCAGCAATCACAGTTGAGGCACGTCCAGCTTTAATTTGATCTACACCATATAAAACAGCGCGCATGGCAGAACCACAAACCTTATTAATTGCAGTTGCAGGTGTTGATGCTAAAAGGCCTGCCTTCAGTACAGCCTGCCTTGCCGGTGCTTGGCCCAAACCGGCTTGTACAACGCAACCTAAGATGACATCATCAATATGAATGTTTTTATTAGAAACTTTATGCATTAAACCTTTAATAGCTTCGGCCCCTAAATCAGTGGCTGTTAGCTTTTTTAAGTCGCCCTGAAAGGCGCCGATAGGTGTGCGATTTGACGCAATGATCACAACAGATGGAAGATTTGACAACATAAAATATCACTTAATAAAAAAACATATCCTATTATTATCCTACCTTATTTGTTCAGAAGAATAAATGATTGCCCTTTGTGTTGGGAATGATTAAAAGGTTTTGAACGGCGTGCACACTGTTCAGTAGATTAAAAATTTAATAAATTTTTAACTTTGGACTCTTTAAGCTTGAGGGTAGAAGTTGTCATCTTTATTTAAAGGGAATATATGAAACGCGTTAAATTATTAAAACTGTGCTGCGCCGCATCAGCATTACTGTTATTCAGCAGTAATCATTTTAATGCTGCAGAAACACCAAGTACAGATCCCACCCCCTGCTCGCGAGTTGTTCAGGAAGATGGAACGTCCATCGCTATCAGTGAACGTTCAATCGCACATTATTTTGATTCGCCTCAAGACTTGAAAGAGTTTATGGAGATGCTAAAGAGTGCTGTTAATACTTTCTTGGAGGGGACGTGGCGATTGCAACCTGATGATTTTCGTGCATTAGAAGGACTGTTCGAATTGTTTCTTAAAAGTATGGAGAGACTAGGTGAAGCAGGTTTATCCCCAGAAGAACAAGAAGCTTTATATGTTAGCACCCTTGAAAATTTTTGTACATTGCACGGAAAAGAAAATAAATTTGCTTCGAAAGAGTGGTTAGAAAGATATGCCTCCACTTCTCATAAATGTATCAAAAAGCCACATGATGGAATACATCCTACGGATAATGACGCGCTGAATGCACAACTTGCAATACGTTTTCATTTTGTGCTGCCAGATTCCTGGGTTGAAGTTTTGGTTGATACGGCTCTTCGAACTGACCCACAGCAAATGCACCGCTATTTTTATGAAGAAGCAACGGCTGCAGAAAATCCTCAATTTTTTTTAAAGTATGAATTCTTAGGGCAGATACGACGTCATCCTATAGGAGCAGATACACTCAATGCTCGTTTATCAAGTAATCATAAACCCGATTTGGTTGAACTGACTTGGCGATATTTACGTAATATGACGCGTCCTATATATAGAAACCTGCGGTTAAATGCTTTGTTTCCAGAAGCAGAGTCTTTGTTAACAGAGGAGCAATTTAACGTTCTATTAGAAAGTAATGCTCTGCCGTCTTACCCAAAGACTGACGAACAAGCAAAAGAACTTTGGGACATTCTGAATGGTATGGGGTTGACTGAATGGCAGGACAAACGACTGAAACAATATGATATGACTAAGACAACTCAACATTGTATTGCTGCAGCAGAAGCGGTTTCTATGTATTTTGATAATGCAAAATTAGCAGGAGGCGGTTTGCTGCGAGCCTCTGAGGGTAGTATGACATCCACCCCGTCATAATATGCCAGACTTCATGCGCACCCTTCAAAAGTGGGCTTAACATACTAAAAAAAGAGGGAAGTAAAAACTTCCCTCTTCTTAAAATTGATTAGTGGCTGCTAAAGATGCAGGTCACAATTAGAAACCTTCACGTTCCATACGCTTGCGCATAAGTTTACGGTAGCGACGAACTGCTTCGCCCTCTTCCCGTACACGTTTTTCAGACGGTTTTTCAAAATGACGACGCATCTTCATTTCGCGGTAGATGCCTTCACGTTGCATTTTTTTCTTTAATACACGTAACGCTTGTTCTACGTTATTATCACGAACATTGACTTCCACGGTAATCAACTCCTTTCTGTTTTAGATTGATTTCATGCAAAGATGCACAAAATATCAAGATAAATTCAAAGCGAACTTATGCTTCTTGATTTGTTTCTTCTTCAGCTTGTGGTGCTTTCCCAGCTTGAACCAATGCTTCTTCTTGAGAAAGTGCAACGTTTACATAAACGTCAACACTAACTTCAGGGTGAAGTTCAATTTGAACAGTGTGAATGCCAAGCATTTTTACAGGGTCTGTAATCTTTACTTGTGCACGGTTAATTTTATAACCGGCTACTGTTAAAGCATCGGAAATATCTTTGTTGCGTACAGATCCGTATAGCACACCTGTTTCTGAAGCTTGGCGAATCAAAATAACCGAAACATCATTCATTTTTGATGCAGCATGTTCAGCTTCTTTTTTCTTCTCTAAATTTGTTGCTTCTAATATTATTTTTTGTTTTTCAAAAAAAGCAATATTATCATTGGTTGCACGCAAAGCTTTTTTTTGTGGCAACAAGAAATTTCGTGCGTAACCAGACTTTACATCTACCATTTGGCCCATTTGGCCTAATTTTTCTATTCGTTGAAGCAAGATGACTTGCATGAATACTCTCCTTAACGACTGTTATACTGGAATCTCTTACTAATACCGACAACGGACTCCATGAGTCCTAAGAATACCACAAATATAAGAGGATGGACAAGGAAAAAGAACACGCCCAATACAATATTGATTGTACGTTTCTTATATCCATAGCTTTTTCCTGCAATTTTAAAGACGTGAGTGCCAAGCATAAGCAAGGGAACTGAGCTTAAAATTGTTAAGCATGAAAAAATAAGTTGTATAAATTCGGGGGCATTTAATAAAGATGCTGCTATGTTTGCGCTTACAAATATGGCAAAAGGAATGTCCCACCAAAGTCCATAGGTGTTGTCGTCTGGGTGCTTGTCCCATACCCATAATTTTAATTTATTGCCAATCTTAAATGCAAAACGAAATGAGAATAAGTGTATGGACAGTAACATAAAAATCATACCATCAGGCAACTGTTGTAAAAGCTGCTCTGTTTTTAAGCCGTAAATTTTTGCAGCTTGATCAAAAACAGGCATCGCACCTTGATAGGCGTTATGAAAGTATGATTGAATTTGTGGAATTGATAGTGCAATAGAGTACACAATGCATAAGCCAAAAATAAAAACAGAAATCATTTTTGGGAAGCCGAAATTTGTAAGGGGGAATGATTGCTTTGATTGCGACAATACAAGGTGATCTAACGTTCTAAAGCGATAGACAGCAATCCATAAAATAATAGGTATCAAAATCAGCAGGAAAAATGGTAGTAGAAAATCCTGTCTTTGTGTCAATATATAGAAAAGAAAACAGGTTGGCACAGTTGAAATAAGCACACCAATGATGCCAGCGCGTATACCTGCAAAATAATAAAACGCGGGTAATGCTAGTAGGAATATGCCCCCTAACGAGAAAAATGCGGCACCAAAGATGCCGCATAAGAAACTTATAGCCATTGGCCCTAAGTTGTTCATTTTAGGTATTCACGTATGGCATCAAAGCCAAATAACGTGCGCGTTTAACGGCTGTTGCTAATGCGCGTTGTTTTTTTGCGCTAACAGAGCTAATACGGCTAGGGGTCATTTTGCCACGTTCTGATACAAATTTAGAAAGTGTGCGGATATCTTTATAATCAATAACCATTGCTTTTGGTCCAGTGAAAGGACAAGACTTACGTCGCCTAAAGAATTGGCGTTTTACCATTAGTGGGCGTTGTTCTTGGTTACGATCAGTTGTATTTTCTGGTCTATCAGACATATCTAGTATCCTTCTCTCTTAGCTGGTCTTTTGAATTCTGCAGGATCAACTTCATCATATTTTGTGACAGTTTCTTTAAAAGACTTTTGTTGCATCAAAATTGAAGGGTTTTTATCAAGACCTTCAGCACGTACTGTCATGTAACGAAGCACGTTTTCGTCCAAACGCATTGTGCGTTCCATTTCTTTTACTGTATCAGAATCAACAGCAAAGTTCATCAAAACATAATGACCCTTTTTGTTCTTTTTAATAGGGTAAGCAAGGTTGCGTAGTCCGCATAATTCTGTCTTTGCTACTTGGCCGCCAGCATCTTTAATTAATTGATTAAAGCCCTGCGCCATAGTGTCTACTTGGTTTGCCGTAATATCTTGGCGTGCAATAAATACCGTTTCATAAAAACGTTGCATGATTATTCCTTTCGGTTAATGGTTTTAATTTATACCGCATCAGTGCAATATAAACATACTTATAAGACCACAGCTCAATCCTAAAGAAGGAGCAAGGAGTTGTTACAATACTTCACATTATATACGAATGTGCGAAAAAGTCAAAAAAATGTTTTATATGTAAGATGACTTTTGGGCCACCCCGGATAAACAGACTGGTTGAGTTGGATAATACTGTAACCATTTGGAACTGCGCAGGTGATGTTATATTCAAGCGAGCTATGTAGTCTTTCTTGATTGTAAAAACTTCAATGGCCCCTAAAAGTCTATCAAGTAATACATTTGCATACATCTGATGCACTTGGCTTTTTACGCATTTTATCTAATAGAAGATTTATAAAAACCTTTCGTTCAGCTAGATCTAGATCGTTCTTCATTAGAGCTTCTGATAAATTTATTATAATCGGCATATATAAAGAGAGATTGAATTTTTAGTATGTTTTTTGATTTTGCGCGTTGTGTTCTACTTTTTAGGGGTAATGCATTGCAAACAGCCATAATAAAATGCTGCTACCAAATAAAATTCTATAGATGCCAAAAATAGAAAATCCGATACGATCTATAAAATTACTCATGATGAAAAGCGTTGTCATACCTAAAATAAAAGTTGCTAAAACGACTTTAGCTAATGTTTGATCTAAAAACACTGTCCCACATTGATATGCGTCATATCCCATAAGGACAGATGCACCTAATACAACAGGAATAGAAAGTAGCATTGAAAAACGAAACGCGGCATTGCGCGATATGCCCAGCATACGGGCGACCGTAATTGTTGTTCCCAGTCTGCTGCCACCTGGAAAAAAAGCTAATAATTGACCAAGGCCTATTAAGATAGCCCGTTTTTTTGTCATCGTATCATGTTCCAGGGCTGTGTAATGGTCTATAAAGGCGAGTAGGGAGCCAAATGTTATGCTGCTAAAGGCTATAATTGTTAGGTTGTCTTGTATATGGGCAAGGTATGGTTTTATTAAAAAGCCAACAATAATTGCGGGTATGGTGGCGATTAACAGGCAAAGGGCCATATTGAAATTGTCGTTCTTACGCTTGCTGGGGCAGAGGCTTCCTTGTATAAAAGCGGTGGCCATTACAATAATATCTTTAATGTAAAACGCAGTGATAGATAGTAATGTTCCAATATGTAAGCCAACATATAAAGAGGCTTCATGTTTTGTCACACCAAACCATTGGTTGACCATCATCATATGTGCGGACGAGCTAACAGGTAGAAATTCTGTGATGCCTTGAGCAAGGCAGAGAAATAATAAATAATACGTCATTAAAAAATCTTTAAAAATATGATATGATAAAAATTGAGCTTATTTCATTGTAACCCGATTTTTTAGAATAGACCATGCGCATTCTTTATCACTATACACTTTGTCCATTTTCAAGAAAAATACGTCATTTAATGTATGAAAAAAAATTGGATTTTACAGAACAAGTTGAAACGTTCTGGAAAGAAAATACAACTTTACTGCAAATGAATGCAGCAGGTACTGTGCCAATTTTGGTTGATATGAATGGGGCAATTATACCTGATGACTCTGTGATCGTTGAATACCTAGAAGAAGCTTTTCCTGAAACACCGATGCTAGGTGATGACTTAGCAAAAAAAGTTGAAACGCGTCGCCTAATGTCTTGGTTTGATAAAAAGTTTTATATGGAAGTGTCCTACCCCCTTTTTGTTGCAAAAGTTATTCACAGATTTAGTCGGGATAGTGGTACGAATTCTCCCAATTCGCAAACATTGCGCTGCGCTAAAAAAGCACTAGATTATCATTTGCAATATATAGCGTGGTTAACAGAACGCCGTAATTGGCTATCAGGCGAGGACTTTTCTTTAAGCGATATTACAGCAGCTGCACACTTGTCTATGGTTGATTACTTTGGCGATATTATTTGGGATCGCCACCCAGAAGCGAAGGCATGGTATGTACGGGTAAAATCCAGGCCGTCTTTCAGGGCATTTTTAATTGATAGAGTGCCTGGTTTTTTGCCAGAACCACATTATGGTGAACTTGATTTTTAGATCGTGTTGATCCGGTAAAGTAGTGCTGAGATGCTTTGTAAGTTAGTAGTCAAAAAAAATCTTGCAAAATTGTTGGCTTTTATATAGAATACAACCTATATTTAATGAAAATTTTATGTTCGGGATAGACAATGAATTTTATAAAAATACTTTCTATATTAATGACAACAATGTATGTAGGATGTGCTCAAGTTTATGATACATGCGCATCAGAACCGCAACGGACTATGACAGAAGCTCATTTAGACTACTACGAGAACGAGATAAATTATATTGTCTCTGGATTAATAAATGGATACCAAAAATTCCCTGGTGTTTCGCCGTATTCATTAGACCTGTTTAATGATGCGCTTTATTGGGCTTGTGCCTGGGCTAGAAAAAACAAGCCAGACGAATTTTACATGTATACTGTGCTGAGTGCAGGTGAGTCAGCAAAAAAACATTTGCGCGCTGACCCATACTTCACGCGTCCTCTATTTTGGACAGAAACAACAGTGTCTTATGACACACTGCCATTCAGAAAAGTTCAGCAATCTACCGATTCGCTACCATCATTAGAAAGCCCTACAAGTGCTGCCGTTCTAGATTTGTGCGCAGGAGCTGCAGACAATGCAGAAAACCGTGCAAGGAGAGATAATAAGCAATATGAACGCAAGCATGGACTACTTCCGCGTGGACAAAGTGGCAAAAAAGGCAGCCGTCACAGGTAGTAAAATAAAAAATAGTATATTTTACAAACTATGATACACTGATTAACATTGAAAACCCTTTTACTTAAGAATATGAATGTCATTTTCTAATCTTGGATTATCGGCCCCTTTGGTGGACCATTTATTAAGCGTTGGCTTTAAGATACCAACACCTGTTCAATTTATGGTTATCCCTAAATTTTTACGTAATTCAGATGTTATGGCATCAGCGCAAACTGGTACCGGTAAAACTGGTGCATTCTTGCTGCCGGCAATTGATTATTTATTACATGCTAGAAAGCGTGAAAAATTACCTCGTATTTTAATTTTAGAACCAACAAGAGAACTTGCTACCCAGGTTTATGAAGAGTTTCAACGGTTTAATAAAGATAACGTATTAAAAGCCGTTGTTCTGGTGGGTGGCGAATCAAATATTTTGCAAGAACGTGCACTCGCAAAAGGTGTTGATCTTGTGATTGCAACACCTGGGCGCTTAATGGACCTTCATGAACGAAACAAAATTATGCTTCATGATGTACATTCCCTTATTATTGATGAAGCTGATCGTATGCTAGATATGGGGTTCATACCAGCCATTGACAGGCTAGTAGAATTGCTGCCAAATTATAAGCAAACACTTTTATTAAGTGCCACCTTTACGGATGACATTGAAACACTTGGTAATAAATACCTAATTAATCCGCAACGTGTTAGTGTTGAGGCTGTTAATCGAGCAGCGGAGACGATCGAACAATTTATTTATAAATTACAGCCACGTCAAAAAACACAGGTTTTAGAACATGTTTTAAAACTAGAAAAAGAAAAAAAAGGTGTTGTTTTTTGTAACAGAAAACGTGATATTGATGATGTTATGCGCTTTGTCAATAAATTAGGTATTCACGCTGTTGCAACACACGGCGATTTAACCCAAATGCAGCGTAACCAAACATTAGAAATGTTTAAAAATGGTGAAGCGACTATTCTGGTTGCCAGTGATGTTGCTGCACGTGGCTTAGATATACAAGATTTAGAAGTAGTGATCAACTACGATATTCCTATCTATGCCGATAGCTATGTCCATAGAATTGGCCGAACGGGCCGCGCAGGCAATAAAGGCAGAGCCTACACGTTTGTCACGCCACGAGATAAACTGGCATTAACAAATGTAGAACTTCTTATCGGTAGAAAAATTGAAGAACTTACTTTTGAAGAAAAATGCATAGAAAAAAAGCTTCCTGTCACAAAACAACCACCAGTTAAAAAAGAACCGCTTATACAATCTATGCCAGATGAAGACGTTATTGGATTTGGTGCGAATATGCCAGCTTTCATGATGAATGGAACCGTTTAACAATAGGATGGTCTTAATTGACCTAAAGCGCGTTTGCATCTGCTCATCTTTTGTATAGGTTGTTTGCATAGTAAGGTGAAAAAATAACCCGATAAGATCTCATAGACCATCAAAATACTCAATAGTTAATGGCGTAGCTTGAGAAAAATATATAAAAGCCAAATTTTTTCAAAAAATGTGATTTATTTCATTTTTTTTTGTTTTGTTAACTTTTTGTTAATACTTTCTATCCTAGGCTAAATTTAGGTGCTTTCATTTTAATCCCTAAATGTCGCTTTATAACGTAAAACCCACAATGTCTTCAGAATCAAAATTACGGCACGAATTAAGAGATGCCTATCATCTATGTGTTCAATATGGATGGGACGATTTAATTTATGGCCATATATCTGTACGTCTTCCTGACGAGCCTGATTGTTATCTTATCAATCCTTTTGGCTTGCTTTTTGATGAAATCACACCTGACAACCTTTTAAAGGTGCACCTTGATGGCAAAGTCATTGGAAACAATCACTTTAACTATAATCCAGCTGGTGAAAATGTTCATCATACTATTTACAAAAGTAGGGCTGACGTCAATTCGATTGTGCATTTTCACTCCACAAATGGTGTGGCCCTATCATCTTTAAAAGATGGATTAATTCCCATATCACAACAAGCTTGCCATTTTTATAATCAAATTGCCTATCATGACTACGAAGGGATTGCTATCGAACAACCTGAACAAGCAACTCTTCTGCATGACTTAGGGGATAAAGATATTATGATTCTTCGTCATCATGGTTTTTTAACGGCAGGACGAAACTTACAAGACGCATTTTGTACAATGTACACATTAGAAAAGACAGCCGCAATTCAAATGGCTATACTATCCTCAGGACAGAAATTTGATATTTTACCAAAAGAAATTTGTGAAAAAGTCGTTAAACAAACACCTGTAATTAAAAACTGTGATTTAGAATGGAATGCGATGGTCCGTGATTTACATAGAAGACAAACCCAATCGGAACCGATTGCGCTTCCTGCAGGTAAATTACTAGAGTTTATTGAAAAACATGAAGACAATGAAAAACAACTTGTGGCAGACTTGGCAGTACAACTTTCATATTGATAAGGGCTAAGGTATGGTCACCACTGAAAAGATTATATTTAAGAATAGAGAAGGCCACACATTGCATGGACGTTTAATCATGCCTGAAACGCTGCCTATTGCTTTTGGTATATTCTGTCATTGTTTTACGTGTTCTAAAGATATTACAGCAGCATTTGTGATAAGCAAACAATTGGCACATCATGATATTGCCATGTTGCGCTTTGATTTTACTGGTATTGGTGAAAGTGGTGGTGATTTTTCAACATCGAGCGTATCACATAATATTGATGATGTTTTAAGTGCCAATCGTTTTTTAAAAGAAAATTATCAGGAGGCAAGCTTGATTATTGGCCACAGCCTTGGCGGCCTTACAAGTCTGTATGCTGCACAAAAATTAACAAGCTTAAAAGGTATTGTGACATTAAATGCCCCCTATACAACAAAGCAAACCGTAGCACGCTTTGATGAGTCATTGGAGGAGGTGAAAAGTAAAGGTTTTGGGAATCTTGATGTCATGGGAAAGAAATATAAAATGAACGCTACGTTTTTGGAAGATGCGAAACAATATTTTGAATTAGCCGTGACGCGCTTGCCGGCCCCGCTATTAAGCCTACACTCTATATATGACGATGTCATACCTTTTCATCATGCGGAACACATCGTAAATAAAGTGCAATCCTCTGCACAGCTAGGTCCTATGCCAAATGCTAATCACATAATTAATAATAGAGAACACTGTGTAAAAATTGCCGACTATATTGCTGAGTGGTATAAAACATTGAAAGTGCGTTAGTCTATCTTTTATACAATAACATCTGGATCGACCCCGATAAATAGGACGATTGATTGTGAGAATTACGCAGCCTTTTCGAACTGCGCAGGCGATTTATATCCAAGAGAACTATGCAGTCGTTCTTGATTATAAAAAACTTCAATATATTCAAATATATAAAGCCTTGTATCTTAAAATAGTGAGTCGTTTGATGATAAGCTTTCATCGAACGGAGAA
>CAZTIE010000017.1:0-16817 GCA_964613645.1 uncultured Verrucomicrobiales bacterium | reverse complement strand
ACAGTCTATGGGCCTATGCGACCATGGGTAAGGCGGCACCAGATGCTCTGTTACAGGCTATAACACCAGATAACATTCAATACTTTAAGGCGCAAGAGATAGCGAACAGTCTATGGGCCTATGCGACCATGGGTAAGGCGGCACCAGATGCTCTGTTCCAGGCTATCACACCAGATAAGGTTAAAACCTTTAATGCGCAGGGTATACATCAATTTTATCTCGCTTTTCAATATTTTGAAAAGCCGTTTCCATTTGATTTTCAGCACGCTATATTTCGTGAGGTGCAAAATAACAGATCTAAGGCTGAGGACATTTTTTTTCAAATGTTGGGCAGAAAGGATGTGATGCAATCGACGTATATTCCTGATATTGCCAGTATTGTTGATGGCTATCATAAAGCAACAAAAACAATTATTCAAATAGATGGGCCGACGCATTTTGATGCTGATGGTACTTTGCTGCCAGCGAGTAAATTGTTGGATGCTATTCTTAAACAAAATGGGTATACTGTGTTCCGTTTTAAGGTGGTAAAAAGGGTCTTTAAAAACGAGGATGTTGAGGTGCAAGCTTTGTTAGCACACTTAGGAGACGTAGCACAGGCTGCGCCTTCTCGAGAGGAAGCGTCAGGTAAAGGGGCGGAGAAGGCAAAACCGGTTGTTGCTGGGACGTCCAAACCAGTGAAATCACAGAAACAAAATAAACGACAGGGCGGATGGAAAACCCTAGGAAAAAAAATGACGACCTGATCTAAATCTGTGTTCTCTAGGAAGGTTGCTATTTCTATAGGCGACGCGCTCTTTATTCCGTGTTTAAAAAACAGTCTGGGTGATGTGGTTCTATATTACCACATTTTTTATCTTGAAATTCAAACGTTAGTCGCGTATAAATAATATATACATAAGTCAAAGGAAACTTAAAATGCAAACCAAGTCTATTCGTTCAGAAGACGTTAAAAGAAAGTGGATTTTAATTGACGCGCAAGATATCGTTTTAGGACGATTAGCTGTTGTTGCGGCGACACATCTGCGTGGAAAAAATAAGTCATTCTATACACCGCATGTTGATTGTGGCGATCATGTTATTGTGATCAATGCTGAGAAAATTCATCTTACAGGTCAAAAATTAACAGATAAGATTTTTTTCTGGCACACAGGTTATGCTGGTGGAATCAAGCAACGTACAATGAAAGAAATTTTAACTGGTAAACACCCGGAGCGTGTTGTTGAAAAAGCAATTGAGCGTATGATACCACGTGGACCTTTAGGACGTGAAGTTTTGAAAAAACTACGTGTATATCCTGGATCTGAGCATCCGCATACAGCGCAAAACCCAGAAGTTTTAGATGTTGCTTCCCTTAACTCTAAAAATGCGAAAAGAGGTTAATTATGGAAAATAAAATCGGTTTAGATAACTTGAAATCTGCAGTAAAAGACACGAAGACAAAAGACGTTGCTGTAGCGGCTGTTGCTGTGCAACAAATAGCAGCTGAAAAACGCGAGCAAAAGCTTGATACAAAAGGTAGAGCTTATGCAACAGGTAAAAGAAAAACTTCTATTGCCCGTGTTTGGATTAAGCCAGGTTCTGGTAAAATGCTTGTAAACACACGTGAGGGGAATAAATATTTCGCACGTCCCGTTTTTCAAATGCTTTTGCAACAACCGTTTGATGCAACTGATCGTAAAAATCAGTATGATATCGTTTGTACAGTTAAAGGCGGCGGTCTTTCAGGTCAAGCTGGAGCCGTGCGTCATGGAATAAGTAAAGCACTTGTTGCTTATGAACCAGACTTGCACCTATCATTAAAGCAAGGTGGCTTCTTAACACGTGACGCGCGTGAAGTTGAACGTAAGAAATACGGTCAACCAAAAGCACGTAAGCGCTTCCAATTTTCAAAACGTTAAACATTTTTGTATATTTAAAAAATTTGGAGAGCTTTTGCTCTCCTTTTTTTATACATACGTATGCCTTGATATGTAAGGGAGTATACTTTTATGAAACAACTAAAGTCTATTTATTGGGCTGATAAAAACATACTCTCTGATTATCAAAAAAATCAATAGTATTGATTATGCATAAAATTTTATTTGATTTTAATTTAAATACGGAATAAGGTAGTAGTAATGTTAGTTTTAGGGAACCGCACATGCGTAAGGCACTTATCAATTTATCCGTTATCGCTTTATTAACAAGTTGTAGTAATACTGTAGATAACAATCATGAGTCAGTGGATCGTTTAAAAGAAGTTGGGGCGAAAGATGTTTTTGCAATTGGACCTGCTGCAAGCATTCAAAAAGCAGAATCGCAAATGGATGGTTTAGCTGGTTATATTCAAGAAACCGGTGGTGACATTAAAAAAGTGTTTAATGAATTGAATCAAATTAGCGCACCATCTGATAATTCTTACTCTCACAATTTTGTTCGGGGTGTTGTGTCAGAAGGTGGACGTTTAACTTGTGTTCAAGACTATAAAGTTGTCGTTGATGTTGATCCAAGAAATTTAGGTAAGCATGTTAAAAAATTCCATGGAATTTCTGGTAGTTTGGTGAACAAAGCGATTAATGCCTTTGAACAAAAGCCAGATAATGAAATCATGACAATGTATGCTGATTTGCCAACTAATATTAAGGACCCTAAAGTTCAGAAAAAATTCTTAGCAGAAAAACATGTCCTTGTTATTTATGGCAGGAAAGCACTTCTTGGTGCACAGCTTAACAAGCAGCAGCATTCTAAATTTATGTGTTATATAGCATATCCTGTAAAGTAGTTACAGACCTCTTATTTTAAAAAGGGTCCTGAATTATGCGTTTCAAGATCCTTTTTTATTAGAAATATTTTACGTTTCTACTTCATAATTCATTTTCAATCTTTTGTCTTCAAAATCGTGCTGACCAACTTGCAGAATAATTAAATAGTTTTGAACAAAAGTGTAAAACAAACGATATTCATCGCCTATTCCAGCATGAAGTATGTTGTCAATTGTAATTTTTGTCCCGTCAATAGTAACTGTTGATTTTAAGTCTTTCCTTGATTTTAATATACCTCTGTAATCGCCACAATGACCTGTTTTGGCAAGTTCTTTTATTTTTTCCTTAGCGCTATTATGTTTTGCAATATGCTCTTTCCCCGAAATTTCCTGCCAATCATGTGTAACTAAAGAGGTTTCAATGACTTTCTTTTCTTGCCACTGCTCTTTTTTAGGAAAAGGCTGTGCTATTACGCGTTTGGAAGGTGATTCTGCCCCCGTCATGGTTGTAGGTGGAGGTGTTTGAGCTGCAAGTGCACGTATACTAGCTAGTTCTTCTCGTCGTTCTTGTTTTTCCTGTTCCTCTGCTTGCACTTGTAATACCTGCTGAAATGTGCGCAACTTTTTCTCTTCTTCCGTTTCAGGTGGTGGTGTGCGCTTTGTCTTTTTTGAAGGAGATTTTTTCGGTGTCGGTGGCGTTGATGTCTTATCTTGAATTGCTTTTATTGCATCTTTTATTCTCAAGGTTCGAATGTCAGTTTGTAATGTCTGCTGCTGTTGTATTAGCTGTTTTTGTTTTTCATATAACGATTGTAAATAATGATCTTTATTTAATACGCCAGGGTGCTGAGCGATTAAGGCTTCTTCTTCTGCTCTTAAAGCAGTTTGCTGTCTCTCTATATATTGACGTTCTTCAGTTTGGTTGGGGTTCAGCACAACCGAAGCATTAGCTAAATCTAACAATTTAGTGCAAATTGCAAGTCTTTCTTCGGCAAGTTTGGCTGCTTGGGCAGAGGTGACGACGTCGCGCTTTAGAGTCTTTATTGATTTTGGACCTGTGCGCCTATCTTTTGATTGAGTCGCTATTTTGTTTATTTCTTCTGAAATGTGCCTTAGTTCAGCTGAAATAATTTGGAGATCACCTTTTTTTGATTCTAAATCGCTTGTTAACACTGTGACAGTACTATCTGATGCTGCTGTTTGCTGTGCGGAGCTTGATAAAAGAGCTAGTGTAGTGTTATCTGCTAATGATGACGGTGGCGTAGTAGGGGTATATTCTTCATCCTGTTCTTCCTTACCCTGTGGATAGTCTAAATGTGTTGCTCCCCTTAAAGAGCGGTTTGGTGTAGGTGTGCTTTGCTCGATCGGATCTGCTTCATTGCAGGCTTCCAAACAAACGGTACAAAACTCAATCCGCAATATATCAGCTGCATATACATTGCCAGTCATCACTATTGCGTTCAGACTAAAAGTCATAACCAAATTTTTTATCATTATTAACCCATATATAAATAATATTAATATATACTTAAATTAACAGAGTCGTTAGTAGTCGTCAATCATTTTGTAAGGTTTCTTTAAAATGTATATTTTTTATTGCCTTTTACTGGGAAATACGTTATAAATGAATGAAAATACTAATTTTTAAAGAGTTTTAAATGGCAGTTCCAAAGAAGAAAATATCGAAGTCACGTCGCGGTATGCGTCGCTCTCATGATGGTTTAGCTGATATCACAGTGACAGAATGTAAAAACTGTGGGGAGACTAAACGCCCTCATCACGTGTGCCAAGCTTGTGGTCACTATAAAGGTGTGCAAATTATAAAAGTTAAAGTTAGCTAACTTTAAGTTTAGGCAGGGTCATGCGAATCACCATATCTGTTGATGTTATGGGGGGCGATTATGGTCCGCCTAAAATTATTCCTGGTATCAAGCTTGCCCTGGAATCTTATTTGTCAGAACAAAATAATAGAAATATCAAATTCTTGTTATTTGGTGACGAGAAAAAGATTATTTCATATTTAAAATGTGACCCAATACTTTCTAAGTACTGTACGATTGTACATAAAGAACTTTGCGTATCTAACAATGAAAAACCCGCGCAAATCGTGCGCTTAGGTGTTAAAACAAGTCTTGGATCAGCGGTAAAATCTGTTGCTATGGGTGATGCACATGCGGTTATTTCGTGTGCAAATACAGGCGCTTTTATGGCATTGTCAAAAATATATATTAAGACATTTAAGGGGATAACACGTCCTGCAATCCCTGCCTTTATCCCTACAACAAAAGGCCTATCTTTGATGCTTGACTTGGGGGCCAATATTGAATGCTCCCCTAAAATGCTTTTACAATTTGCTTTAATGGGTTCCATCTATATCCAAACATATCTAGGCACCAAAAATCCAACTGTTGGCATTTTAAATATTGGCACTGAAGAAATGAAGGGGACAAACTCTGTTCAAGAAGCAGCAAAGCTATTTAAGGTTCACAAAAGTATTAACTATAAAGGGTTTATTGAAGGGAACACAATAGCAACCGGCGAAATGGATGTGATTGTAACAGACGGCTTTACTGGTAATGTGGCTTTAAAAACCCTTCAGGGGACTGCAACGCTAATAACGCACCTGCTAAAAAATGCTTTTTCAAACACATTGTTTAGTAAAATAGGCTACTTTTTTTGTAAAAACTCGCTGTCAAAAGCCTATAAAATTATTGATAAGCGCTATTATAATGGTGCACCATTTTTGGGCCTGCGTGGTGTTGCGATTAAAAGCCATGGTGATAGTGATGCCATTGGTGTTGCAAATGCTATAAAAGTAGCTATTGAAATGGTGAAGAATAAATTACCTGAACGTATTGAAAAACAATTAATGATGGATACCTAAACTGTGCCCCAATTTTGTTCAAAAGTACTCTCTTGTGGTCATTATCTGCCGCAAAAATGTGTGACAAATTTTGATCTTGAAAAGAGAATGGATACATCAGATGAATGGATAATCCAACGAACAGGTATCAAACAACGTTACATTGCAGAGGGGGAAAATGAAACCACTGCACAAATGGCCTATAAAGCTGCACAACAAGCGTTAGAGATCGCAGGTGTTGTGTCTGATCATGTTGATATGATTATTCTTGCCACATCAACACCAGATCATGCTTTTCCAGCATCTTCTGTAAAAGTGCAAGAATTATTAAAAGCAAATAATGCGTTTGCCTTTGATATGCAAGCTGCCTGCTCTGGTTTTGTTTATGCTTTAAGCACAGCCGATAATTTTATCAAAACAGGTGCTGTCAAAACAGTTGTCGTGATCGGTGCCGATCGTATGAGCAGCTTAGTGGATTGGAATGACCGTACAACAGCTGTTTTATTTGGTGATGGTGCTGGCGCTTATGTTTTGCAAGCGGCATCCTACGCGCCCAATCAAGGAATTCTTTCAACACACTTATTTTCTAATGGTAAACAATACGAATCCCTTTATGTAGATGATCGTGACTGCGCCAATAAGCATGGCTACATAAAAATGGATGGGAAGCTGATTTATAAAAATGCCATATTAAAAATTGGTAATGCTCTTACTACAGCGTTGAGAGCTAATAATTTATCTGTAAACGATGTGGATTGGTTTGTGCCGCATCAAGCAAATCAGCGCATACTAGAATCGATTTGTGATCACTTTGATATCCCTTATGCAAAAATGATTATGACGATTGCTGAGCATGCAAATACATCTGCAGCGACGATTCCTTTAGCAACATATCGCGGTATTCAAGACGGCAAAATAAAAGCAGGTAATTTGCTGGTGCTTGAGGCCCTTGGAGGCGGTCTTACTTGGGGATCTGCAGCATTACGGTTTGGATAAATTATAATGAATACAGAAAATCCCTTTGAACTTTTTGGCTTAAAACCGCAACTGACGATAAATAGTGCAGAGCTTGATAAAGCGTTTCAACGCATCCAATTATTATGCCACCCAGATAAGCATGCTTGCCCTATAGAAAAAAAAGCAGCGCTAACCGTAAGCGCCAAGATATCGACTCTTTATTCAGAATTAAAAACACCGATTGGTTGCTTGAATGCTATTTTAAAGCTGCATCATCTTGATTGTATTGAAAATCTATCCAAGAAGAATAACGATATAGATACAATGCAGGAAGTATTTACCATGCAGGAAACGTTGATGGCGCTAAAATTAAGCAATGATGCTGACGCCATAAAACAGCTTTATGATAAGTTGAAAGAACGTCTTGTAGCTATTGAGGTAGCTTTTATGCTAGCGCATAAAAATAATAATATTGACGAATTACAGAAACAAGCCATACGTTTTTCTTATTTCTCAAAATTTCAAAAAAATATGCTCTAAGCAAGTCTATGCAAATTATTGTAGCGACATTAAAAAGCATCAATACATTTTTTATACCCGCAACTAGTTGTGACAGAAAAATATGAATAATATATGAAATTTAATAACAAGTGGTCAACAATCAGTGAATATTGTATGCTTTTAGTAAATTACTAAAAAATAAATGGGTGTACATTATGTTAGGGATTATTATTTTAGCTGCGGGTCGTGGCACGCGTATGAAATCTGCACTACCCAAAGTGATGCACAAAGTTGCCGGCAAGCCAATGTTACAGCATGTATTAAATGCAACGTCTACATTACAGCCTGAACAAACCGTTGTTGTGGCATCAAAAGATTTATTATCTTATGTTAATCAAGAAGACGCAGATTATATTATACAAGACAATCCACAAGGCACTGGACATGCTGTACAATGTGCCCTGCAACATTTAAAGCCACACATTACAGAGGTGATCATATTATGTGGTGACACGCCCTTAATTACTGCCAGCACACTGCACCCACTACAAAAATCAACAGCTGATATTTCTGTTCTTGCCATGGAATTAAAAGGGGCTAATTTATTAAAGCCATACGGACGATTGGTTATTCGAGGCGATTTAGTTTCGCGCATTGTTGAAATGAAAGAGGCAACAGATGATGAAAAATTAATCCCTTATGCCAATTCAGGTATTTATAAAGTAAGCGTTCAGACGTTAAAAAAAACACTCCCACTTTTAATAAATCAGAATAAATCAGAAGAATATTATTTAACAGATATTATTCATTTTGCCCATGCCCAAAAGAATCCAGCATCATACATATTAGGAAACGCCGACGAATTTTTTGGCGTTAATTCAAAGGTAGATTTAAGTTGTGCAGAGCACATTATGCAGGATCGTTTGCGCATGCAGCATATGCATAATGGTGTCACACTTATTGACCCAAAAACTGTATTTTTTAACGTGGATACAATAGTAGAGGCAGATGTCATAATCCACCCTTTTGTTACTTTCGGTGAAAATGTTACGTTAAAGTCGGGTGCGATCGTTTATCAAGGATGTCACTTGGAAAATTCCACACTACATAATGAAGCAAAAGTTGGTCCTTTCTCTCACTTACGCGGTTATGTAGAGTTGTTGGAAAAAGCAGAAATAGGTAATTTTGTAGAAATTAAAAAAAGCATCATTAACAAAGGCGCAAAAATAAAACACTTAAGCTATATCGGGGATGCAACAGTTGGTATCAAGGCCAATATTGGTGCAGGTGTTATCACGTGTAATTATAATGGTTTTACAAAGTCACAAACAATTGTTGGCGATGGTGTGTTTGTTGGATCAAACTCTTCCTTAGTTGCGCCAGTGACGCTCCAAAAAAATAGTATTGTGGGTGCTGGTAGTACGATTACTCAAGATGTGAATGAAGATGACCTTGTGTTTACACGCTGCGTGCAAACAACTAAGGAAAAAGGCGCCATCAAATTTAAGGTGAAATATAGTAAATGACATTACCACATTCAGAATCAAAATTAAGGCAAAATGTTGCAGATGCCTATCATTTATGTACTCAATATGGATGGGATGATTTAATATATGGTCACATTTCTGTGCGCTTGCCGGAACAGCCTGATTGCTATCTTATCAATCCTTTTGGTTTGCTATTTAGCGAAATAACCCCCGATAATTTGTTGAAGGTAAATATTGATGGGCAAATCATTTGTGACAATATGCTTGGCAATAAATACAATCCCGCAGGTGAAAACCTGCATCATACAATTTACAAACATAGACCGGATGTAAATTCAGTGGTACATCTGCATACAACAAATGGCGTTGCTTTATCTGCCTTAAAAGAGGGCCTTTTACCCTTATCACAACATGCATGCCACTTTTATGGGCGGGTTGCTTATCATGATTACGAAGGTATTATCATAGAAAAATCTGAACAAAAAACACTTTTACGCGATTTAGGTAATAAAAATATTATGGTTCTTAGGAACCATGGGTTGCTGACTGCTGGACAAACTTTACAAGAAGCGTTTTGCACAATGTATATGTTAGAAAAAGCCGCTGAATTTCAAATGGCAATACTGGCATCAGGCAGAGAGTTTACTATGCCACCAAAAGACGTGTGCAAAAACGTTATGCACCAATCCAACACAGTTAGAACATATGATTTAGAATGGGATGCAATGGTGCGTGACTTATATAATAAAAAAGAGCGTGTTATACGGGTAGCCAATTTTGGCAAAAGCGCCAGGCATAATGCGTTGTGTTACCATTGAGGGTATCAGGAAATCATAACGCATTTTGATTTGTACACGCAGATTTTCTGGAGGCGGTTACTACAGGCGCCCCTCTCCTACATGACCCCCTATTCCTATCACGCAGCGTACGATTGAATCTCGAAAGCGGTCAATTTCTAAATCAGAAAAATTAGATTTAGGGTTGCTATGTGATACAGCAGGATCTGTAAGCTAAAAAAGCAGTCTATGTTTGTCTATTATCAAGTTACCTAAGCCGCGATCGTTCGGCGCCCTGAAAAAGCAACGGTTAGGGTGCCATCATCTAAATAGTCGAGTTCTCCACCAACGGGCACGCCGTGAGACAGTGTAGTTATCTTAAGATTTGGAAAGTTTTTTAAGTGGTTTGCAACAAAATGCAACGTGGTTTGGCCATCAACTGTGGCACTTAAGCTAAGGATTACCTCATCAACACCTTGTTCAATGCGTTGGTGTAAATTGTGTAAGTGTAATCTGTCTGGGCCAACACCATCAATCGCTGATAGCAATCCACCCAGAACGTGATAGTATCCTGCGTATGTTTTAGATCGCTCTATTGCCCAAAGATCTGCGACACTTTCTACAATGCATAGTATTTTTTTCTCCCGTCTTGTGGACGCGCAAATTGTGCATGGAACTGTTGTATCTAAATTTCCACAAACAGAGCATATTTTAATGTTTTCGTAAGCCTGTGTTAAGGCATCCAAAATATTTTTTAAGATGATTTCTTTATTATTTAGCATATGCAAGGCAATACGCCGACCAGAGCGCTGACCAAGGCCAGGTAATTTTCCGATAAGCTGTATAAGGTTAGAAATTTCTGGGCTATGCATAAGAATAAAAATATTAATAATTCAATATAAGTTTATAGATAATAATGGGGAATAGAAAGGTAAAAAAATGGATTACCGGCGTTCAAACAATTTTTCAATATCTTTTTTGACCAAGCGCACATAAGTTGGACGGCCGTGATTACATTGTGCAGAAAAGTCAGTTGACTCCATTTGTCTAAGTAGGGCATTCATTTGTGCAATATTCATCACATCACCCGCACGTAAACTTGTATGGCATGCATGTGTTGATAGTTTTTCCATTTGTCGCATTAAAAAATCAACGGGCGCATCGTGTACGGTTAAATCATTCAAAAGGTCGCGCAAAAGTTGTTTAACATCACATCCTTCCAAAAGGATAGGCACTTCTTTAAGGGATATAGTTTTTCCATATAGATCAAAAACAAAGCCTAAATTTTGAATATCTTGTTCATGTTCTGTGATTAGTGCCACATCCATGTCGGATAAATCGATCATTTCTGGAAGGAGCAGGGCAGACCGCGGAATAGCTTTGTGTAAAATTTGATTTTTAAGTTTTTCATACGTTAAGCGTTCTGCTGCAGCGTGTTGATCAACTAGAATGAGGTCTCCATCTTTTTCTGAAACAATATATGTTGCATCAATTTGACAGCGTGCGGACCCAAGTGGGAAGTCATGCTCAACTGCCATGACTGGCACTACAGGATCCCTGTGTGTTTCTGTATAAACTTTAGGTTCTACGTAAGACGCAAACGGCATAGGGTCATCTTGAAAGGATCTAACTGCAGTGCTTCCTTGAAATTGATGTCTGTCTTGAGTGCTAAACGACGTTCTGCCAGAGGGCTTAAAAGCTGCAGATGATGCGCGCGGAAAAGGTGTTGCAGAACAGGCGGACCTGCCTTCTTGTTCTTTTGTTATATAAGCAACAGCTTTTGCAGCCAGTGCGTTTGTTGTGTTTCTTGATGCTTCTCTTAATGCTTCGCTAAGACTTGATAGCACAAAGCTTCTGACCAACTGTCCATCACGAAAACGAACTTCTGTTTTATTGGGGTGCGCATTCAGATCAACCATAAAAGGATCTATTTCTAAAAACAAAACAGCAACTGGATGGCGGTTATGTTCTAATATATCGCGGTAAGCAAATTTTAGGGCGTTCATCATTATTTTATCGCGTACAACCCGGGAATTAACAAACATGTATTGATCGCTAGCACGGCCACCAGAAAATGTAGGCAAAGATATCATGCCTTTAATGGAAATGCCTTCACGTTTAGCATTAAACAAGGTACAGTTTTCTGTAACTTGTTTTGATAAGACATCATCCAACCTATTTTTTAAGTGGGTAATACTGGTTTGATCATGAACTTTTAAATCTAAAATTGTTTTTTTATCCGTTTCTAGAGTAAAGGCAACAGCGGGGTTTGCGAGTGCTAATTTTTTCACAAGGTCTGTTACGTGTGCTTGTTCTGTACCCGCTGTTTTTAAAAATTTTAAACGAACAGGCGTTGCATAAAATAAATCAGATACTTCAACGGTTGTTCCAAAATCACTTCTAACCGGTGTTGCATCTTGCTTTAATTCACCACCATCCATTTTGATGCGATAACCTGTGTCATCATTTTTAGTTCTAGAGGAAATGGCAACACGTGCAATGGAGGCAATTGATGGGAGTGCTTCCCCACGAAAACCAAAAGATTGAATGTTAAACAAATCGTTATCAGGAATCTTAGAAGTTGCATGGCGCGACAAAGCCATTGAGAGTTGACTTGATGCAATGCCAGCGCCATTATCTTGTACTTTTATATAAGTTTTGCCAC
The DNA here is from genome assembly GCA_964613645.1 of uncultured Verrucomicrobiales bacterium. Lineage (GTDB taxonomy): Bacteria > Pseudomonadota > Alphaproteobacteria > Paracaedibacterales > UBA11393 > UBA11393. The sequence goes on along the minus strand of CAZTIE010000017.1, from coordinate 4,825 downwards.
CTTCATAAAGTGTAATATTAATGCTTGTACTACCCGCATCTAAGGCATTTTCAACCAGTTCTTTCACAACATTTAAAGGGCGTTCTACCACTTCACCAGCCGCAATTTGGTTAACTAAAATTGGGTCTAAATAACGGATAGGTGCTGCGTCAGTAGTGATCATATTTAAAATGCCTATAAATATTTGAATATCGTTTTTTTAGTTATTCTACACCATATAGTACATTATCAGAAGCGCCGAATCGTTGTTGGTTGTTGGCAAAATTATCTAATACACTTACTGTAGTGTAATAAAGCGTAAATTATGAAAGTCGACTAAGGGTTTTGCTATGATTTCTCCGTCTTGGTTTGTCATCAGTTCTGCCACAGGAATATTTGGCGGGCATGTTTGTTCAATGCCTGATGTTACAAAAATATCTCCATTCTCCCAATCTGTGTGACTTTCATTTTTGAGTGCTTCAATATATATAATCTTCAGGTAGTCTGTCCCTTGTCCAGCAAGAATTGCTTGTTTCCCTGTTTTATGGTGCCTAACGGGTATACGCGAATTATGATCAGTTAACAGTAAAATACGAACGCGATTATTGGCTAAATCTTCTACAACGCGCCCTATTAGCCCATCTGGATGTCTGGCTATACGATTGATAGTATGATCTAACGTACTTTCTGTTGCAGCAAATAGGGATGCTTGGGGAAAGTTAAATATAGAACCTAATACACGTGCTGGATACTTTGGATCGGTTGTTGAATCGATGTTATCTAATACAGCTTTTAAATTTGTTAAATCTGATAGATGCAAATTTAGCGATAGATTTTGAGATTTTATATCATGTAGCTTGTTTTTAAGCATCTCATTTTCGCTTACTAGGTTTGTATACAAGCTGTAGCGTTCTATTTGTTTTTCAGTCCAGTATATTGGCTGATAAAATATTTCCGTTATATAGCTAGCAACGGTAGATGTGAATGTATTTAAAGAAGTGTTTTGATATCGATTGTAAATATAAGATAAACTTATAAAGAAAATGATAACCAGTGTGATAAGGCGGATACTAACACTATGATAAACTTGGGCTGCCTTTTGTACGAAAGGATTACTGCGCTGAATGCCAACAAGTTTAAATTTAGAAAAGAATGATAACATATAACCTTTTCAAATGTGGTGGGCCCGGCAGGACTCGAACCTGCGACATCTCCGTTATGAGCGGAGGGTTCTAACCAACTGAACTACAGGCCCACATTAAATATATAAAAACATAAAAGAAGGCATTTGGTCAAATATTTTATCATAATTAAAATATAAAAATTACTGTTGACAAAAATGTGAGCCATTTGTATTATGTAGTCAGTATCTATTAAAAATTGGACTTTAGGATGAAATATAATAAAAAAATATTACCTTTATTGTTGTTGTCGGCAACAACATTTACAACCGTTTATGCATCAGATGATGATGGAGAAACATCAGAACAGGCAGGAAGATCTGTGACGCCTCTTCTTAGTGATGGCGTAATATCTATGCCCCCACTAAATTTAAGTGGAACTAAATCGCTTCAAGCATCTACTCCGCCTGTTAAAAGGGGGCCTTCTGAGCAACCAGAAACAAACTGTGATATAGAACTATGGGGAAAAACGTGTTCGTTTAAAAAGGAACAATTTGCTAGAGCTCTGTTATTATTTAAAGGACGGCAAGCACCGCTAACTATTGATTTATGGTTGGGCGAAATTTCTGCTTTTATTGTTTCACCAGATGCTCAGCAAAAAAACAGAGCATCACAAAATTTTCTAACAGATTTGACTGCAGGATATCAGCCAGTGCTTGCTGGACAATATTTTCAGAATTTATATGCATTTTTGATACTTCTTTTTCAACATGCGGCAGATGCACAACTTGTTCCCGAACAAGAGGCAATAGCTGAAGCACTTCGTGTATTTGGGGATGAAAATGTGCAATTAAAACAACAATTAGAAGCATCTTCTAGTGCAGAGGCAACTTCAGCGACAACTATTGCTGATTTAAGGGAAAAATTAGCAGCATTAGAGAAAACTAATGGGGAGCTAGAGCGTACTAATGCAGAAGAAACAAAACTTAAGACACAGGCGATCAGAGAGAAAACGCAAGCGGCAGATCGCATTGCTGCTGCAGAAGCTGCAAAAACTGAAGCTTTAGCGGCAAAGCAAAGTGACGAACGTCGTTTGGCTGAATCAGAACGTAAACTTCAGGACGCAGAAGCAGCAACTCAGCAAGCGAATAACGCAAGAGAAGTAGAAAAAAAGAGAGCTGATGAAGCAGAGCACAATGTCGCACAAAGAGCAGTAACTCAAGCTGATCTTCAAGCTAAACTGGATGAAGCGATACAACGTGCAGGTTTAGCAGAAGAAGAAATTCAGAAAGCGAATGAAGCAAGAGAAGTAGAAAAAAAGAGAGCTGATGAAGCAGAGCACAATGTCGCAAAAAACGCAGTAGATCAAGGTGATCTTCAAGCTAAACTGGATGAAGCTATACAGCGTGCAGGAGTAGCCGAAGAAGTAATTCAGCAAGCGAATGCAGAAAAAGACGATGCAAGACGCCGTGCAGATCAGTCGCAAGGTGAACTTGAACATCTAAGGCGCACTTCAGAAGAAGCAATTCAGCAAGAGAAGACAGAAAAAGAAGCTGCTATACAGCGTGCATCTGCAGCAGAAACAGCAATTCAACAGGCGAGTGAAGCAAGAGAAGCTGCTATACAGCGTTCAGAAGAATTGCAACGTGCACTTGAAGATCTAAGGGGCACTTCTGAAGAAGAAATTCAGCAAGCTAATGAAGCAAGAGATGAGGCAAATCAACGTGCAGGCGTAGCAGAAGAAGCAACTCAGCAAGAGAAGGCAGAAAAAGAAGCTGCTATACAACGTGCAGGTGTCTTAGAGGCGCAAAATGACGCCCTTCAAATACAAGTGAATAGTATTGCTGGTTTAAATGCTGAGATCGCTCGATTGCAACGTGATCTTGGAATAGCTCAACCATTGGCAGCAAGTGTTCCAGGTTTGCATCAAGAAATGTTACGATTACAAGCAGCTTTAGATGCCGCGGTTTCGCAAACTGGACGAATTTTGTATGGTAAAGGTGAATTGAAAAAACGTAGTCAATATTAGATTTCAATAAAATAAAGGATATTAAGATATGAAAAAAATAATTTTAGCTGCACTGCTTTTTGGCAGCGCACTGCAAGCAGCACCTTATGTAGGGGTGCAAGGAACTTATGCAAATCATAACGCTAATGCAAAACTTCAAGGAAGAGATGAAATTCACGAAAATATTAGGATTTACGCACGATTCTTTAAAAATATTGGGTTACATCAAGGTGCCTTAGGGGGTGGTATTGTCACTGGTTACGAAACAAAAATTGGCTCCGTTTTTTCTGGGTTTGCAGAAGTAAATTATACTTATTTAAATAGCCACAAAGCAAAAAGCAATATTGATGTTCATGATGGTGACCTTAATACTGGAAATGAGTTAGAGAAAGAAACTGTATCAGTGCGTATGCGTCACCAATTTGGTGTGATGTCGGGTATTAATATTGCAATCACAGATAATTTAGCGGGTGTCATGGCTTGCGGACTGACTATGACAGAATATTCAGTGACAGGTGGACATGATTCGGGCACGCGTGTGGGGCCTGATAATATGAAAAGTAATAAAGCATTCATTTTTGGTGTGGAACCAACACTTGGTTTAAAATACAAGTTTAGCAATAGAATTTCAACACGTTTAACTGTTGGTTATAACATGGGGCAAAGCAAGCGTATTGTTGATAATTATATAGGCGAAGCAGCTCTTGCAAATGTGGGTATTAATAGCAGTGTATGGATTAAGCCACGCAGCTTAAATATTCGTGCAGCTGTAATTTTTGATTTTTAATAGCCTTGTCAATGATGACGTGCATACAAGAAAACCGGGTCATAATACCCGGTTTTCTTATGTAGCTTGTATGGTGTTGATTAGATTTCAACAGCGCCGCTGCTGTAATCAACGAAGCTAACAACTTGTCCAGCAGAGTTACCATTGGCATCAAAACCAAGCACTGTGTTTGTTTTTTTCGTAATATTCATTTTGACGATAACACGTTCTAATTCTTGTTGAATACTGCTAATATAGCATTTTTCAAACAAGATTTTTTGTGTTGCTATGGTTTCACCAACGCGGATGATTTCAACTTCACCAAGTGCATTTTTCTTGTTCATGCTATTTTCAAGTTTTGGTAAGAAACCAAAAACGGGAATAATAATAACAAGTTCAGAATGTTTTAATACTGTTGCGGGGTTCCAAAAACCAACTGACCCACCTGCTGTTTCGCAGCTGTTTTCAGCGTACCAACCATGAAGTTCACAGTGTTGATTAAAGCCAATTCTAGATGAAAACGTCAGATCATCAATTCTAACCATCCATTCAGCAGTTGCTGCTGCTGATTCAACAGGATTATCAGTTCTTTTTTCAACAATTGGTACTGAGATGCTTTTTGAATCACTACCAGCTATTTTATATTGTATTGTGTTTGCCATGATTTTACTCCTTAAAATCAAATTAACTTAATTGTTTATACTTATTTCGCTGGTGGTGGAAGCGTTGCAACAAGACGAATACTTGCTGTTAATTCTTCCATCTGGAAATGTGGTCTTAGGTAAACAACAGAACGATATGTTCCCGGTTTTCCTGGTACATCAAATACATCAATGCGGGCTTCACGAAGTGGGTACTTCGCTTTTACGCTTTGCGGTGCGTAATCATTTAACAACACATAGTTTGCAATCCAGCTATTTAAATACATTTCAACATTTGAGCGTGTCCTAA
>CAZTIE010000016.1:0-17476 GCA_964613645.1 uncultured Verrucomicrobiales bacterium | reverse complement strand
TTTGGAAGGACTAGAGCCTGTTCGTCGAAGACCTGGTATGTATATTGGTGGCACAGACCAAAAAGCATTGCATCATCTTGTTTCTGAAATTTTAGATAACTCTATGGATGAAGTTGTTGCAGGTTTTGCATCTGATATTAAAGTGATCATTCATAAAGATAACCGCGTTACCATTGCTGATAATGGTCGTGGTATCCCGGTTGATCCGCATCCAAAATTCCCTAATAAATCGGCGTTAGAAGTTATTTTAACCACCCTTCACTCTGGTGGTAAATTTACGTCTAAAGCGTACGAAACATCAGGTGGATTACATGGTGTTGGTATGTCTGTTGTCAATGCCTTGTCAGATGATTTACATGTTAAAATTTGGCGCAGCGGCATTGAATATACGCAAAATTATTCAAAAGGTCATGTGATGTCTCCGTTAAGCGAGGCCGAATGTGGTCCGCGTAAAAAAGGAACACAAATCACATTTCACCCAGATGCGGAAATTTTTGGTGATCTAATTTTCAACCCTAAAGATTTGTTTCAGCTTGTTAAATCAAAAGCATACCTTCAAAAGGGTGTTAAGATTAATTGGGCTTGTGAAATTACAGATTTAGAAGACGTCCCGCAAACACATGTGTTTCATTTTCCAAATGGGTTAGAAGATTTTTTAACGCAAGACCAAACTGACATAGACCAAAGTACGATTTTTTCAGGGGACGGTAAATTTCCAGATAAAAAAGGACGCATTGAGTGGGCCTTTCAATGGTTGCTAGATGGTTATAAAGCACAAGACGATTTTTCCATTTTAACATTTTGTAACACCATCCCAACCCCCCTTGGTGGTACGCATGAAACTGGGTTTAGGACAGCACTTTTGAAGGCCGTTAAAGAATTTGGGGAACGTTTTAATAAAAAAGCAGCACAAATAACACATGACGATCTAGATACATCTATGCGGTGTATTATGTCTTGTTTTATTTCCCAACCACAATTCCAAGGACAAACAAAAGAAAAACTTGTGTCACAACATGCGGCAAAACTTGTTGAAACAGTTGTGAAAAATAGCCTGGATCATTGGTTTGTGGATCACCCATCAAATGCAGAACGTATTATCAACCATCTTGTGGAGCGTTCTGATGAACGCTTGCGCAGACGTATGGATAAGGAAGTATCACGCGCTTCAGCCACAAAGCGTTTGCGTTTGCCGGGAAAGCTGGCCGATTGTACGAAAACAAATGCGGCCGAATGTGAACTGTTCATTGTGGAGGGGGACTCTGCGGGCGGCACAGCTAAACAAGCGCGCTCTCGTCAATTTCAAGCTATTTTGCCATTACGTGGAAAAATTTTAAATGTAGCAACAGCAACACTTGATAAACTTAAAGCCAATCAACAAATATCCGACTTATTGTTGGCGCTTGGTTGTGGATCAGGGCGTTCTTGCGACGTTAATAAACTGCGTTACCATAAGATTATTATTATGACCGATGCGGACGTTGATGGTGCGCACATTGCCGCCCTATTAATGACATTTTTCTTTCAAGAATTAAAACCCCTTCTGCAAGGTGGCTATATCTATTTGGCGATGCCCCCACTTTACAGACTGTCAGGCAATTCACAAAGCATTTACGCACAAGACGACGCTGAAAAAGACCATCTATTGAAAACATTTTTCAAAAAGGGATCTAAGATAGAAATTAACCGTTTTAAAGGTCTTGGTGAAATGCCGATGCAACAATTGCGTGCAACGACTATGGACCCTGAAAAACGCAGATTGCTACAAATAGATATTCAAAATTCAAAAGATTTAAATGATTTTGTCGATCGTTTAATGGGGAAAAATCCAGCCACCCGTTTTGAGTTTATAACCCAAAATGCTCAATTTGTTAAAGACTTAGATATTTAAAGGGACAGGAATTATTAATGAAAAATATTTTTCGACTGATTGTAACGACATTAATTCTTGCATCCTGTGCTGGACCAGCAAAAGTGGAATGGATTGAAAACCCAACTACTAAACAAAAAGTTTGTACAATGAATAGGTCCAATATTTGGAGCAGCATTGGTCCAGGTAGACCAAATTTTCTTGGTAATTTAAGGTTAGAAAAGAAATCTGGCAATCAAGTTACTGGTGTATTTGAGGGTGGATCAAGTGGTCTTTTTTCTGTTTCACTTCTGCCAAATAGCAGTTTGCGATTTGAAATTACAAAAGACAATATTAAGGAAGAAATAAATATACCATATTTGAATTTAAATAATAAAAGTTCGGTAGGATTTACATTTCCTCTTGTATATACAAATTGGCAAAGTTATGTTGAATTCAACTTTACCATAGAGCAAATAAAAAAAATTGGGTTATCTGACGAGTGTATAGCAATATTGAAAACGAGCGGTGACGATATTCCTAAAAAATTCACAGTACAAAATTATGACAGGTTTAAGCTTTTCCTTGATGGTTGTTATGGCATAAAATTATTGCCACAAAAAGATATGCCTAAATAAAAGTAGAGCTAATCATGCAAAGTATAGCACTTATTATTTTATTGATGCTTACTGGTTATTCAGGCTGCGAAGGTAGGTGACCTTATTGAATCTGCCATGAAAAAGCACGCAAATGGATATAGAGTATGATCCTGCGTATTTTAAGATAAAATATCCATTAGGTGATGTGCCTAAAAATAAGGGTGTATGTACAGATGTTGTTATTCGTGCATATCGGGCCATTGGTATTGATCTACAGGAATTAGTCCACAAAGATATGAAAGCTAATTTTCATTTATACCCTAAAATGTGGGGCTTAAAATCTACTGATACGAATATTGACCATCGGCGTGTCCCTAATTTGCAAGTTATTTTCAAACGATTCGGCACTAGTTTACCAATCACGTGTGACCCAACAAACTTTCAACCAGGTGATATTGTTGCGTGGGATATTGGTGATAAACGGTTTATTTCCCATATCGGCATTGTTGTAAATACCTTTGCCCCTAATTCAAAAATTCCTATGGTTGTTCACAATATTGGCGCCAGTCCGCAATGTGAAAATGTATTATTTGACTATAAAATAATTGGGCACTATCGTTATGGGCTGAAGTGATGAGAATAGGGAAAGCTAGTGAGTAGAATCAATAAACTGTTCACCCCAAACGCCAACATCATTTAGAAGAAGTCTGACTGAGTCCAATTAACAAATCTGACATTTCATCAAAATCTCCACTACAATGCAGAGCGATATCGCAACCAGCGGTCAAACATTTTTCTGCTTTTTCAAATGTATTACCAGACAGCGCTTTCATCGTAATACAATCGCTAATGAGTGTTCCGAGAAATCCAATATGTTTTTTGATGATGCTACGAATAATATCAGACGACTGTGTGGCGCAATTTTCGCTGTCTATGTCGCTATATACAATATGAGCCGTCATACCCCATAATTGTTGTTTTTGCTCATGCGACAGATGCTTAAGTGTTTCTTGAAAAGCTTTAAAATCTGTTGCATCTAATATTGCACGGCTATCATTCACGACAGGCAATTCTTCATGGCTATCAACAATTGCACGGCCGTGGCCAGGTAAGTGTTTTATTACAGGCGTAATCCCAGCATCAAAATGCCCTTTAATAACGGCTGCTGCCATTTCACCAATATATTGTGGATCAGACCCAAAAGACCGGTCGCCAATCACATCATGTGTCGATTTAAAAACAAGATCTGCTAAAGGCGTACAATTTACTGTAATACCCAAATCTTTTAATTGGTGCGCCATATCAAGTGCATTATTATAAGCTTGCTCAGGGGTTTGAAAAACTGATGGTGCCTGAAATTCCTTAAAGTTCGGTGCTTTTAAACGTGCTACACGGCCGCCCTCCTGATCTATTAAAATTGGGCAATCTGCACCGCTAATGCTTTGAAACTGCAGAATAAGTTGTTTAATTTGATCTGGAGATTCACAGTTGCGTTTAAATAAAATAAATCCTAGTGGCGTGTTTTTTTTGAACAGCTCTATTTCTTGCTGTGTAAGTAATGTGCTCTGGACGCCGACAATAGTTGGTAAGTTGACTTTATTCATAATTGTTTTTTATCTACAGTGGCATATATAGAAGGATACAAGGAATGAATACAGAAATAAAGATGTGCGTGCAGGTTCCGCATAAAAAAAAGGCCTACGGTGATTACCATAGGCCTTAATACTGAAAGATCATTCAATTCAGATCTTAGTCTTTTTTATTTAGCGCGACTTGCCTTTTTACGTTCATTTGGACAAAGCAGTGCTTTTCTAATACGAATCGTTGATGGCGTTACTTCAACACGTTCATCGTCTTGAATATAACTAATAGCTTGTTCTAACGTCATCACTTTTGGTGTTGTTAATTTTACAGCTTCATCTTTACCAGATGCACGCATGTTAGTTAGCTGTTTACCTTTAAGCGGGTTTACTTCTAAATCGTTATCACGACTATTTTCACCGATTACCATGCCTTGGTAGACTTTATCACCCGCAGACACAAATAATGTACCACGCTCTTCTAAGTTAAAAAGTGCGAAAGCAACAGCTTCTCCATCCCCTGTTGAAATAAGGGCGCCACGGCGATGTGAATCAATAGCGCCTTTGTGCGGTCCGTAAGAATGGAAGATGCGGTTCATGATACCTGTTCCACGTGTTTCTGTTAGGAATTGTCCGTGATAGCCTATCAAACCGCGTGATGGAATATGGAAAACAACACGTGTTTTACCGCCACCTGATGGGCGCATTTCAATCATGTCTGCTTTACGCTTTGACATAGATTCAACAACAGAACCAACATATTCGTCATCAACGTCAATCACAGCTTCTTCAATAGGTTCCAGCTTTTTGCCATTTTCATCTGTTTGGAACAAAACGCGTGGACGACTAATAGAAAGTTCAAAACCTTCACGGCGCATTGTTTCAATCAAAACACCAAGTTGTAGTTCTCCGCGTCCAGCAACATCAAAAGAATCGCGTTCAGCTGATTGTGTAATTTTAATAGAAACGTTTCCTTCTGCCTCTTTAAACAAGCGATCTGCAACCATTCTGGACGTTAACTTTTTACCTTCTTGACCTGCAAGTGGTGAATCATTAATGCTAAAAGTCATAGACAAAGTCGGTGGATCAATTGGCTGTGCTGCAATTGGTGTATTAACGCTTGATAAAGTAATTGTATCTGCAACAGTACCTTTTTTTAGACCTGCAACTGCAATAATATCACCAGCTTCTGCAGATTCTAAAGGAATGCGATTTAACCCTCGAAACCCAAGAATTTTTGTGATGCGTTCATTTTCGACAACTTCTCCTGTACCACTAAGCACTTTTACCGCTGTATTTACATTGATAGTTCCTGTTTCAATGCGCCCTGTCAATATGCGGCCCAAATAAGGATCTGCTTCTAGGGTTGTAGCTAGCATTGAAAATGGCGCATTTTTATCTTTATTTGGTGTTGGAACATGCTCTAACACAAGATCAAACAAACAATGCACATCTTTACGTTCATCTTTCAAATCCATTACTGCCCAACCGTTACGACCAGATGCATATACAACTTTAAAATCTAATTGCTCGTCCGTTGCATCAAGGTTTAAGAAAAGTTCAAAACATTCGTCTAAAACTTCTTCATGACGTTCATCGGATCTGTCAATTTTGTTAATAAGAACAATTGGTTTTAGACCAAGCTTTAATGCTTTTGCAAGCACGAATTTTGTTTGTGGCATAGGTCCTTCAGCAGCATCCACTAATAGGATAACGCCATCAACCATGCTTAAAATACGTTCAACTTCTCCACCAAAATCGGCGTGACCAGGTGTGTCGACGATATTAATGCGCGTATCTTTCCACATTAGGGATGTACATTTTGCTAAAATTGTAATGCCGCGTTCACGCTCTAAATCGTTAGAATCCATTGCACGTTCTGTTATGGCCTGGTGGTCTTTAAACGTTCCACTTTGTTGCAAGAATGTATCTACAAGTGTTGTTTTTCCGTGATCAACGTGGGCGATAATGGCGATGTTTCTTAGTTCTGTCATGAATGACCTTTCTAGGTGTTATTAATTAATGTTTTTTTCTACTGTATGGATTAGGTAGTCCTTTATGTGAGTTTCCTTCGTGCGGATGATTATCAGGTCTGTGACAAGGATTTGGAACAGTTCCCGCTCTTGGTACTACTGACGATTCTTTTTGACGAGACCAACCACTTTCATTGTGTTCTTTTTGTTCTCTTTTTTCTTGCTCTATTTCAAATATCGCCTGTCTTAATCGTTGACCAGGAACATCCATTTGAGGAACGGTTCCTGCTCTATTAGGAACGTGCTGTCTTTCCTCTGAAGCACTTAAATTATAGCTAAATAAAAACAAGCCTAAGATCATCTTAAACACAATGCAACTCCACACAGTCAGTAAACTATTTATATACTGTACCACATGAAGCGCGCTTGGTCATTATTTGTTTTTCAAAATAAATTTTATCTTCTGCGTTGTTTTGGATTAAGGAGACGTTTAAATTGCCATGTATCACAAGCTGCTTTTTCTTTTATCGGAGACCTGGCGTTTGCCTCGGTAGTTCTCCTATCTTTTTTATCTTTTTTTATTTTTCGCCATAAAGCGTCAGGATCTAGCGCGTCAGCAATTTCATGCTGAGCAGGAATTTCATGCTGAGCAGGAAGAGGCTGTTCTACTGGAGAATTGGGTGGTGGCGCAATATGATGATCTTCTGTGGCAGCATATACCGTTGTCGTAAGGGCTAATATAGCGTATGTCTTTTTCATGTGTAACTCCAAAAATAAAACAATGTAACTTTAAAAGGCTAGCACGCTTTTGGGCTTTTATCCAAGCATACTTAAAGGATCTATATATTTTTTATTAGCACCACGTAATTGAAAGTGTAGTTCTGGTTTTTTAAGACCGCCCGTTTTCCCAACACGACCGATAATTGTTCTTGTATCAACAGATTTTCCAGCTTTTTCTGTACAAGATTTTAGGTGTGAATATACAGACATTGTACCATCCAAATGTTTAACAATCACTGTCTTACCAAAACCTTGAACATTCACATCAGATTTTACAATAACACCCTTACTTGCGGCATAAACTGGCGTGCCTTCAGGTGCAGATATGTTGATTCCACCAGACAAGCTTCCATTTGATCCTATTTTAACTTTTTTGGTTACTTTGCCTTTTACAGGCCAGTGATATTTACCGTTAGATAAAGTTGCCTCTTCACCCATCTTTGTATTGCCTTGTGGGTTTTCTTGGCTAAAATTACGAATTTCTTGGGTGCCATCTGCAGCAGTAGGCTCGTTTAAATTTAAACCAGTTGATGTTTCTGTTTCATTATTTGAAGACACTTCAACACCACCTGTTTCAAACTCTCCTCCCGCTTGGCCTTGCGTTACTTGCATGCCATTTTTTGGAAAGACAATTACTTTTTGTCCTGGAATAAGCTCGTATGGTGCGGACATGCGATTAACATGAATAAACTCTTCTTCTGTCATCGCAAATTTTTTAGCAACCATGGCAACTGTTTCTGCCTCTTGAACTGTGTAATATGGATTTGGCTTCCTAGCATAAACAAATTTCACAGCAGAAGAATCTTTTGTGGAGGTGCATGACGGTAATATGACAACTGATAAAAGTGCAGCAAATACTGATAGAGTAAGATTGCTTGGGCGCACATACTTGCCCGTAAAAGTTGTCATAAAAATATCTCCAGCAATAAACAAATAAAATCTCCTTTATATTACGCTCTATGGTATACTTTTTTCAAGAGAGTTGATCATTTCATTTGAATTTTCACTATAAGTAAACATTGTAATATAGAGTTTTATGAAGTTACCTTTAAATATTTTAAAAAAAATCCACTTTATTGGCATTGGTGGCATTGGGATGAGCGGTATTGCAGAAATATTGCACAATCTTGGGTATAATATTCAAGGATCAGACCCCTCAAAAAATAGCAATACGCGACGATTAACAGCATTAGGTGTTACAGTCTTTGATCATCATATTGAAGACAATATTGGCAGCGCAGATGTTGTAGTAATCTCATCCGCTGTTCAAGAATCAAATACTGAATTAAGAGAAGCACGCCGTAGAGGTCTTCCTGTTATTAAGCGCGCTGAAATGCTAGCAGAAATCATGCGTTTTCGCCTTTCTGTGGCTGTCGCTGGAACACACGGAAAAACAACGACAACATCAATGTGCGCAGCAGTTTTAGATGCAGCTAATTTTGACCCAACTGTTATAAATGGTGGTATTATTAATTCATATAATACAAATGCACGTCTTGGAAAAGGGGATTGGATTGTTGTTGAAAGTGATGAATCCGACGGCACCTTTACAAAGTTGCCAGCAACCATTGGCATTATTACAAATATTGACCCAGAACACATAGAACACTACGGCAGTTTTGATGCTTTGAGAGAAGCATTTTACATCTTCATTGAACATTTGCCTTTTTATGGATTGGGTATTTTGTGCATAGACCACCCAGAAGTTCGCGCACTATCAAAACGGATAAAAGACCGTCGTATCACGACCTATGGTTTTAGTGCTGACGCAGAAGTTCGCGCTTATAATTTGCGTTATGAAAAGGGTGGTACATATTTTGATGTGGATATTACGCCAAAAAATAAAAAATATATAGCCAACACAAGCGAACAAGTTAAAGTACTGCCAAAGCGCTACAAAGATTTGTTTTTACCGATGGCAGGTGACTATAACGTTTTGAACTTTTTATCAACCATTGCAGTTGCAGAAGAGCTGGACATTAACGAAGACGACATTAGAAAATCTTTAAATGATTTTAAAGGTGTTAAACGCAGGTTTACCCGTATTGGCACTGTTAATGGTGTAGACATTATTGATGATTACGCACACCACCCAACAGAAATACAGATGGTTTTAAATGCAGCAAAACAATCAACAAAAGGGCGTGTTCTGGCCGTTATGCAACCCCACAGATACACGAGATTGCGCGATTTATTTGATGAATTTTCAACCTGTTTTAAAGACGCCGATCACATTATATTAGCGCCTGTTTTTGAAGCCGGAGAAACACCAATAACAGGTATCTCGTCAGAAACGCTCGCTGAAAAAATAAAGAAAAATCAAAAAACGGTTACAATGGTAACTGACCCAAACACGATACCATCTATCCTTGCAGGCACTATGCAAGCTGACGATACAATCATTTATTTAGGTGCGGGTAATATAACGCAATGGGCGGCAGATCTGCCAAGAAAATTAGCAGAACTTGATATGACCATTGAATCTAGCAATACACGAGTACCGATGACAGCCCTTCGATAAAAAGGATAAAAAGTATGCCCTTATCAAACTTCCAAGGTGTTATTGGTGTTTGTACTATATTTCTAACGATTTTCTTATTGTCTGAGAATAAAAAAAAGATTCAATGGCGTTTTGTTCTGCAAGGTTTTTTAATACAGTGCGTCATCATGTTGTTGATCACATTTGTACCCGCGATAAAATCTGGTATACAATCTGCAAGCTCTATCGTTATGTTATTAAAAGATGCAACGTGTGCTGGAACATCTTTTGTATTTGGCTACCTTGGCGGTGGCGACGCGCCATTTATGTTAAAAGATGGCGCTGCGAACAGTTTATTTGTTTTTGCCTTTCAAGCGTTACCACTTATTATTGTTGTTAGCGCGTTATCTATGCTGTTATTTCACCTAAAAATTATTCCTTTTATTGTGCGCATGCTATCCCCCGTTTTTCAGCGCTTATTAAATGTTGGTGGTGCTATGGGTGTTGTCGCCTCCGCCAAATTATTTTTAAGCCAAATGGAAACGCCCTTACTTATTCGGCCTTATCTAACAAATTTTACACGCACAGAATTATTAATGGTCATCGCATGCGGTATGTCGACAACATCTGCTGCCGCTGTACCCCTATATGCCATGATACTGGGCAACACCTTTGATAATGTTGTGCCACATATTTTAGTAGCTTCCCTTATTAGTATTCCAGCAGCAATCACATTAACGCGAATTTTAATACCTGAAGAAGGTGAAAAGACAAATGGGGATGCAATTGCACCGTTTGATTTTAAAAGCTCTATGGACGCTATATCAAAAGGTGCCGTTGACGGAATGAGCATCTTTTGGAATATCACATCTATGCTTATTGTCTTTGCTGCGCTTATTTTCTTATTAAATGCGATTGTTGGAAAAATTACTTTAATGACAATTGGCCATGCCTATTCTGTGCAAAACATTTTAGGCTATTTGGTAGCCCCCTTTACTTTTGCAATGGGGGTTCCATGGGCAGAATCAATGGAGGCTGCGCAACTATTAGCAACGAAAACGATCCTAAACGAAGTGTTTGCCTTTGCTGAACTTTCAAAAAGCACATTATCAGAACATTCAAAAAAAATCATGCTGTATGCTTTGTGTGGGTTTGCCAACTTCTCCTCTGTTGGGATGGTCATAGGCTCCCTTGGTACACTTGTACCAGAACGTCGTAATGATATTATATCTTTAGCACCAAAAGCTGTTCTTATTGGCACCATGGCAACATGCCTTAGTGGTACGTTAGTAGGTCTTTTGCACTAGTGTACGTCTAACGTGCCGTTTGCGTACTGTTTAATAAAATATTCACAAATTGTTTTTATGTAGACATCGGGCTCAGTATACATGTTTTTCGTAAGATGTTAAACTATCTATACGTTGTAGCTTTGTGACTGTAGTCGGCAAAGGCTTTCACTTTGATCGCTTGTGCATGGCCATCAAACAACCTTTGTGTCTGGCTTTCAGTTGTTTAATCATTGGAATGACTATATGTTTTTAGATTTTTTATTTTATGTATTTGCAACCATTTTATTGATGTCAGCGTTTTTTGCGTTGTTTGCAACCAATCCTGTTATTAATGTCTTGTTTCTTATTTTAGCGATGTTTTATTCTGCTGGAATTTTTATCTTATTAAAGGCAGAGTATTTAGCATTCTCTCTAATTATAATATATGTTGGTGCTGTTGCCGTTTTATTTTTATTTGTTGTTATGATGCTAAATATTACCAAAAAATCTTTTAAAGAATCTATTCAACAATTCAAAACACCACTTTTTCTTTTTGGTATTTTATTAATGGTTGAATTAGTTCTTCTTTTTTTAAAAGCTAAGAATGTAATGCATCATGATGAATTATCTCACTTAGCGTTTGAATCGTTTGATAGCGTTACAAATGCGCATGCTATTGGTCAGGTATTGTATACACAATACTTTTTGGGGTTTCAGTTGGTTGGGTTAGTTTTGTTTGTCGCCATAATTGGAGCGATTGTTTTAGTTTATGAAAAACGGACAAAAGTAAAAAAACAAAATATTACAAAGCAGTTATTGCGAACAAAAAAGAATTCTTTGCAAATTGTAAAATTTGCACCAATTGTTAAAAAGGAAGAATCTGAGTCATGAAAACTGTAACACTGAATCACTGCTTGGTATTGAATGGCATTCTTTTTACACTAGGATTACTGGGGGCTCTTTTAAATAAACGCCACCTGTTGATGGTTTTAATTGCTGTTGAGGTCATGCTTTTGGCCGTGAATTTAAATATGGTTTCCTTCTCTTATTTTTTAAAAGATTATGCAGGGCAGGTTTTTACAGTCTTTATTTTAACAGTCGCAGCAGCAGAAGCTGCAATCGGTCTTGCTATTTTAATGCTGTATTTTAAAAATCACGGAACAATTGAGGTTTCCTCTGCCACAACATTAAAGGGGTAATATGTTTGATTTACTAATTTTTCTAGCCGTTTTTCTGCCTTTAGCAGGATTTGTCGTTGGCAATCTTTTCCCTGAACGTTATAAAAATAAGCATGCCCCCCTTATTTGCACAACATTCGTCGGTGTATCATTTATCTCAACACTTTTACTGACCATCAATTTGAAATTTGGTCATGTGCATCACACGCATTTATGGACCTGGTTTAAAATAAAAAATCTTAAAGTCGATTGGGGAATGCTTATTGATTCTTTAACTCTTACAATGGTTTTACTTGTCACCTTCATATCAACACTTGTGCACATGTATTCTTTGGGCTATATGCACAATGATTATCATAAGGGTAAGTTTTTCACATTACTTAGTCTTTTTACATTTGCCATGCTATTACTTGTGACAGCACCTAATTTATTGCAATTATTCGTTGGGTGGGAAGGGGTAGGGCTCGCGTCTTACTTGCTGATTGGATTTTGGTATACAAAAAAACGTCCACCAACGGCTGCCATGAAAGCTTTTATTGTAAACCGTGTTGGAGATGTTGGTCTTGTTGCAGCTATTGGGCTTATTTTTTATGTTTTTAATACGATAGAGCTTACATCGATCTTTACAAAAATTGCCGTATCAAGCTATTCAAAGCAAACACTTCATTTGTTTGGTGACATGCCCGCTTTTGACCTTATCGGGTTGTGTTTACTGTTAGGTGCTATGGGAAAATCTGCACAATTTGGTCTTCATACTTGGTTGCCTGATGCGATGGAAGGCCCAACACCAGTTTCTGCCTTAATTCATGCAGCCACGATGGTGACAGCAGGCATTTTTTTAATTTGCCGTTTTTCACACTTATTTGAATTAGCCCCAATTGCACAAACAATCATGCTGATTATCGGCAGTATAACGACTTTATTTGCAGGATACGTTGCCTTAACTCAAAACGATATAAAAAAAATAATCGCTTATTCAACATGTTCACAATTAGGATATATGGTTATGGCATGCGCTGTATCTGCGTATTCAGTTGCTATATTTCATTTGGTGACACATGCTTTTTTTAAAGCACTCCTATTTTTAGGGGCAGGTTCTGTGATTCATGCCATGTCTGGAGAGCAAGATATCCGTCGGATGGGTGGCTTGTATAAAAACATTCCCTTTACATACATCATGATGTTGATTGGCAGTTTGGCAATTACCGGCATTCCTATTTTCTCTGGGTTCTTTTCAAAAGATGCTATTATAGAATCACTTTATAATAGCCATATGCCTTTTTCAGGCGCTGCGTTTGTCATCGCTATTATTGTGGTTATTTTTACAGCAATCTATTCATGGCGTCTTATTTTTATAACATTCCACCAAGAACCGCATTGTGACGAACAGGTGTCAGCGCATATTCATGAATCACCTGCTTCAATGAAAGTTCCCTTATTCATACTTAGTATCGGTGCTATATTTTCAGGCTATATTGGCAAAAAATGCTATTTAAATGAACGTTTAGGTTTCAAGTGGGGAAAGACGTTAATGCACGCTCCCTTAGACCATAGCAATATTCCCGTATTTATTCAGTATCTGCCTCTATTATTTTCTATTTTAGGCATTATAATTGCGTATACGTTGTATATTACACGTCGAAATATAGCTGATTATATTATGAAAAAATGTTATTTTTTATATAAACTATCCCACAATAAATTTTATATAGACGAATTATATGATTTTATTTTCGTAAGACGTGTTAAGTTCTTAGGTTTATTGCTTTCGAAAGGGGACATCAATATGATTGATAGATTTGGTCCAGATGGTATAGCATCTGGCGTATTCAAGACATCTGGTTTTGTTAAAAAAGCAGCCACTGGCCAAGTTAATCACATGATACTGGCATTTGTTGTAGCCCTTGTTTTGATTTTTGCGTACATGTTGTGTGTGCCCTATCTTCCCCTTCAGCTTAACTTTATTGGTGGTTAGTTTATGCACTTTCCGATTTTATCCATTTTAATTTTATTGCCAATTTTTGGTGTATTGGTTTTATCTATTATTCGTGGGCAAGATGAAATTGTAAGCAGGAATGCAAAAAATGTTGCCTTACTGATTACCACGATAAATTTTATTTTAAGCCTGTACCTTTTATATCAATTTGAATATCACTATCCGGGCATGCAATTTGAAGAAATCTACCCATGGATTTCAACATTTGAGGCCAACATTCATTTTGGTATTGATGGGCTTTCCGTTTATTTTATTGTCTTAACAAATTTACTGATGCCAATTTGTATTGTGGCGTCATGGAAACAAATTAAAAATCGCATACGTCCATATTTAATGTGTTTTTTATTTTTACAATCAATGGTTCTGGGAACGTTTTGTTCCTTAAATCTCATTTTATTTTATATCTGTTTTGAGGCGACTTTAATTCCTATGTTTTTTATCATTGGTATTTGGGGCGCAGAAGACAGAATATATGCCAGTTTTAAGTTGTTTTTATACACACTTTTCGGCTCTGTTTTTATGCTGCTTGCCATTTTAAAAGTTTTTATAGAAACAGGGGAGACTGACTTTCTATTACTGCAAAATTACGATTGGAACTTAAATTTAGAGCGCCTCCTATTTTTAGGATTCTTCATCGCTTTTTCCATTAAAATACCAATGTGGCCGGTTCATACTTGGCTTCCAACAGCACATACGCAAGCACCAACAGCGGGATCTGTTATTTTAGCGGGTGTGCTTTTAAAGCTGGGTGCATACGGTATGATCCGCATTTGTTTACCTCTATTTCCAAACGCCAGTATGTTTTTTTCTGAGCATATTGTCATATTAAGTTTGATTGCTATTTTATACACATCAACTGTGGCGCTTGTACAAAAAGACATGAAAAAATTAATTGCGTACTCATCTGTTGCCCACATGGGGTTTGTTACACTTGGCATTTTTTCATTCACACCACAAGGGCTAAGCGGTGCAGTTGTTCAAATGTTAAGCCATGGTATTATTTCAGCTGGCCTATTTTTATGTATTGGTATTTTATATGACCGTTTTCACACACGCAAAATAAAACACTACGGCGGATTATTTAAATCGATGCCACAGTTTTCAATTTTGTTTCTGACCTTGTTATTAGGGTCTGCAGGACTGCCAGGAACATTGGGATTTTTAGGTGAAATTACAGTAATCATTGGTACATTTAGACGGTTTCCAAATGTTGCATTCTTGTCTGCCATGGGCATGATTTTAAGTGCCTCTTACGGCTTGTGGCTTTACAGGCGCCTGTGTCTTGGCACAGAGTCTGAAGCGGTTGCAAAAATAGCTTCATCTAGGATAGAGGTTACCAAAAGCGAACGCTTTAACTTAAGTGTTTTGGTGATAATTAGTGTATTCTTTGGTGTCTATGCACAGCCTTTGTTTGGTATTATCAATCCTTTTGTAAAAAAAATAGAAGGTATTTTTAAGCCACGATTTATGAAACAATTTGAAAATCAAAATAGTGTATCTATAGTATCAGAACAGAAAGACGTGAAAAGTGTTATCAACAATTCCTGATTTTTTGCCCGCAACTGCAGAAATTTTTATGCTATTTAGTATTTTATTATTGATGCTCATTGGTGTGTGCAAACTTAACAAGTCGCTAGATATTTTAGATTATTTAGCGCCGTGTTTAACACTATGCACTTTGGGTGTTTTGCTTTTATTACCACAAAATCATATTTATACATTTAGCGGTTCCTATATTAACGATCAGTTTGCATTTGTATCGAAAATATTATTACTCCTTGCGAATGTGATTATTTTAGTTCTATCCAAAAGTGTGCACAAATATGAGAATTTAAAAATCTTTGAAATCCCTGTTTTAATTTTATTTGCAACACTTGGTATGATGATGATGATATCATCTACTGACATTATTATTGCCTTTATCAGCCTAGAATTAACAAGCCTTTCTCTTTATATTTTAACGGCAATTGATAGGAACTTTAAGCCTGCATCTGAAGCTGGCATTAAATATTTTATCTATGGCGCTCTTTCAACAACATTCTTTTTATTTGGCCTAAGCTTCTTATATGGCATTACTGGAAGTACGCACTTTGACCATATTTCAAATGATTTATCGGCCTTGCTTTTAAATAAAGAGGATACGACACTTGCCATTATGGGTATTATTTTCATTACGGTATCCTTCATGTTTAAACTAGGAGCAGCACCTTTTCATTATTGGTTGCCAGACGTCTATCAAGGTACAAAACTAACAATTACAACCCTGATAGCGACAACACCTAAGTTTGCAATTTTTGCTCTATATGTACGTTTTTTAACACAAGTTGTACCTGATTTCTCGTATATATGGAAACCGTTGGTTCTGACGTTTGCCATATTATCTTTATTGCTTGGAACTCTGGGCGCATTACAGCAAAAAAATATTAAGCGATTTCTAGCCTATTCAGGAACCATGAATATTGGTTTTGTTTTATTAGGTGTTGCGCAGTTTACAACAGCTGGTATTGCAGCATCAGGGTTTTACATGTTTATGTATTTGCTGACCCTTATTGGTATTTTTGCATCCCTAATGTATATGAAGAAAAAAGGTTTTAATATACAAACTTTTGATGACCTTAAAGGAATGTCTGAACAGTGTCCAGTTTTAAGCTTTGCATTTTGTATTGGTATTATCTCTTTAGCGGGACTACCACCACTTCCAGGCTTTATTGCTAAGGCATATGTCTTGTATGCACTTTTATTAGAGGAGCATTACCTTGTTGCAATTTTAGGTGTGGTCAGCACAGTTGTTGCAACGGCTTACTATTTAAACTTGTTAAAATCACTTTTAATTGATGCCGTGCAAACAGTTTATACGCAAGCAGCAAAACAAACTGGGTATACAATTAAGCTGATTATAATGTCGTTAATTAGTACAGTCCTGCTGATAGTATTTACACCAAATGTTTGGATGAAAATAGCCAATATAACAGCGATTGATTTGCTACATTAAATTGGATACATGCTATGAATATTTTTCAATGTCTTTTTTATAATATTGCAAAACCCAAGACTTTAAGTTTGATTGTAACAACACTTAAAAATCCTCTCTTATATATTGGGTTAGCATTGCTTACTTTTGCAGGCATTCTTATTTTTTTCTTGCCCCCAGATTACGAGCAAGGGCACATTTTTAAAATCATCTATATTCATGTTCCCGCATCATGGTGGGCTCTTGGTATTTATACTATTATGGCGGTTCAGGCAATATTAGGTTTTGTAACGCGCACCCCGCAATGCCATATCATGGCAAAAAATTGGGCCTTATCAGGCCTGTTCATGACCCTTATTAGCCTCATTACCGGTATGATATGGGGTAAGCTTACATGGGGCGTATACTGGGTATGGGATGCACGCCTTACAACCATGTTTATACAGCTTCTTATTTATTTAAGTTATGTATATTTAACGCAATCAAATGATCATGAATACAATTACAGTATGGGGTCCATCTTGCTGGTTATTGGTTTGGTAAATTTGCCTCTCATTAAATACTCTGTTGAGTGGTGGTTTACCCTTCATCAGCCGGCAAGCTTGAAAATATTTTCCAAAAATACAATTCATAGCATATATATGCCGCCCCTTCTATTAAATGGAATAGGCTTTTTCTTACTATCAGCTTCGTTGTTTTGCTATAATATGCAGAAAAATTTATTGAAGCTGTCTGAAAAATAGACGGTTAGCTGGTAGAGGAACGCGTTACCGCAACTCCCCCCCCATTTAGAACCCATCGTG
>CAZTIE010000015.1:0-17631 GCA_964613645.1 uncultured Verrucomicrobiales bacterium | reverse complement strand
TTAATTACAAAACAAATACGTGGAACTTTATACTTATCAGCCTGACGCCAAACAGTTTCGGATTGCGGTTCAACACCAGCAACTCCGTCAAATACTGCAACAGCACCATCTAAAACACGCAATGACCGTTCAACTTCAATTGTGAAATCAACGTGACCAGGTGTATCGATAATATTAATACGGTGATCTCTCCAGAAACAAGTCGTTGCAGCTGAGGTAATTGTAATACCACGCTCTTGCTCTTGCTCCATCCAGTCCATTGTAGCACCGCCATCATGAACTTCACCAATTTTGTAAGACTTACCTGTATAGTACAGGATACGTTCTGTCGTTGTTGTTTTACCCGCATCAATGTGCGCCATAATACCGATATTGCGGTATCTTTCGAGAGGCGTAATTCGTGACATATGCTAATTCCCTACCAACGATAGTGAGCAAACGCACGGTTTGCTTCAGCCATTTTATGTGTATCTTCACGCTTCTTAACAGAAGCACCACGACCATTACTTGCATCTAAAACTTCAGCAGACAATTTTGCAACCATGTCTTTTTCTGAACGCTTACGCGAATAATTAATAAGCCAACGAATAGCTAGAGCTTGCGCACGATCTGAACGAACTTCTACAGGAACCTGATACGTCGCACCACCAACACGGCGTGAGCGAACCTCTACTTGGGGACGAATATTTTCTAATGCTTCATGAAAAAGGTCTATAGCACCCTTACCACCCTTACCTTGGACACGGTCCAAAGCACCATAAACGATAGACTCTGCACATGAGCGCTTTCCATCATACATTAAACAATTTATAAACTTTGCTAAAGTAACATCACCAAATTTTGCATCTGGGTTAACTTGACGCTTTTCAGCTCTATGCCTACGGGACATAACGACCTCTCAATTTTAAAAAGAACGAACTATTATTAAACTACTATTTTGGACGCTTCGCACCATAGTGTGAACGACGTTTCTTACGATCTTTAACACCTTGGGTATCTAACGTTCCACGGATAATGTGATAACGAACACCCGGCAAATCTTTTACACGTCCGCCGCGAATCAATACGACAGAGTGTTCTTGTAGATTGTGACCAATACCAGGAATATAGCCAGTAACTTCAAAACCGTTTGTCAAACGAATACGTGCAACCTTACGAAGCGCAGAGTTTGGCTTCTTAGGCGTTGTTGTAAACACACGTGTACATACACCACGCTTTTGTGGACATGCTTCAAGTGCTGGCACTTTATTCCGATTAACCTTTGGCTTTCTCGGCTTTCTTACTAATTGATTAACGGTTGGCATTAAAACCCTCTTGTAAATATAAAAATTTCATGACTTTAATATAGTCATTAAATCAGATATTACTACTATTTTCTATCTAGGTCAAGAAAAATAGAGCATAATTTAATAACTTTTTTCCTTGTAGTTGATCATGTGAAGACAAATTTAAAACAAACCCCACGCCTGTTCTCCTTGATTCACACCACTATCAGCAAGCTCCTTCAAAATTCTAGGAACAAACCGCTCATCCTCTGCGCCTAAATCGCAAGTTTTAAGTACTGTAAGTGTCTCCATTGGTATATCCTTTAAAGTAATTAAATACCTAGAGAAATAATCACGTATTTGATTGAGATCCACTTCTGTTTCACTATCCTTTGCAGATTTTGCCATATTGAACAAAGCTTCTGCCGCGCAACGAACAAATGTGTAGCAATAATCTTGCAATAGGTCAGCTCTATTATCTTCAGCACTTTTCCCTAAGCTGCTCGCTTTTTTACCAATTTTCTCTAAACGTACCTTTTGTATTTGATAATCAGCACCAACATGCATTAAAGCATTATTATGATAGAGCCCCTCAACAAAGGCACGCATAATCGGCAGAACTTTGGTGCGCACCCCCTCTATATAAGCTGGTCCATTCCTACACTTAAGAAAAGGTGCCGCTTGTACCCTAAATGAGAAACCCTTAAACGCTTTATCTTCACATTCTCCTTTTAGATTAACTGGCGAAATCAATAAGGCCTCACCTACAAAAAAATTCAATAAACCATACTGAAAAAGAACCTGCATATACTTATTGGGCCATAAGTGCCCATTACGGTGCATCTGACCTACATTATCGCAAAATACTTTTGTGCCGTATTCACCAACACCACTGCCTACTCGCTCACCATATTGACCGAAAAACTTCCTGTCTACACATTTATGAACACCGCCCTTAACTAATTGCAGCCCCCAGAAGTCTGTCTCTGATTTAACAGCTCTTGCCGCTTCCGCGGACGCTCTTTTTTCCTCTTCAGCTTCAACGCTCCTCTTAGATTCTTCTAGGGCTTTGGCCAGTTGCACCTCTTCTTGTGCCATTATTTTAGACGCCGCTATTGCAGCGGCTAATTGTGCTGCCTCTTCTTCAGCATTTTGTGGTGCTGATGCCGCATCAAGCGCTACTAAGCTTATTGACAACAAGCATATAATTTTTTTCATATTTAATTCCTTTTAACTAAACTAAAAGTTAGTATACAAGAATACATACAGATAAGTCAAAACATTAAACACAAAAAAGCCTTACTCTTAAAGAAAATCACACTTCAACAAAACGCACCCATCCAATAACACCTGTATCAACAATTCTATAAAGAATCCCTTCTTGTTCTTTTTTTTCATATGCCATTCTTAGCTTTTGTGAATAATCAGGTGCCACCCACTTATAGCTTGAATAGTTTTGCTCTGCTACCTTTATACTGTCCGCCTCTACTTCTACAACAACTGATACATGGCCAGTTTTTGGCGCATATGAAGTATCATAAATAAGCAAATCTCCAGCTTTTGGCTTTTCAGTAGAAGTGCCATTTGCATAGCGCATAGCTGTTATTGGCGTTGTACTACTGGATAGATGCACTCCACCCGATAACTGCCATATATCTGTGGCGTACTGCACATCCCCAAAAGCAATATCTCTATTTTCCATAAGCCATCTGCGCGCATATTCAACGCACTGCCATTTCATCCCTGAACAGTACCTATTATTATGCAAGCTAATAAAATGCGATTCATTACTCACATACGTATCGTCTTTATTACTATAGGCTGGTGTTTGACCATTGCGACCTATCACTTCGCCATATTCTGTTGGCTGTGCGGCTGAAAGTGTCATGATGCCCATAGTTAATACCAAATATATTTTTATAATATTCATAAATAACGCACCAATGTAAAATATTAAAACCTAATCAGAATATAGCTTTCAATTATTAAGAAAAGGTTAATTTATAGTTTTTTACAGATTTTTTCTAAACGTATTAAGTTAATTAAGTACTGGCATGTAATGGTGCTATTTTAATACTTTCCAGCAACTGCAAATTTGACAAATGAAATTTAGTGCTTATAATAACTTTAAACGAGGAGATTTATGTTTATTCAAACGATAGAAACGCCAAATCCAAACACATTGAAGTTTGTACCTGGCCGCCCTGTATTTACAGAAAATATGAAAGGGCATCCTGAAACATTTACAAAAGATGCTGATCTTTCTATATCCCCCTTTTCTAAAAAACTATTGTTCATTGAAGGTATTGAAAAAGTGTTTTTTGGCGAAGATTTTATTGCCCTCACAAAAAACGAGCAATCAGACTGGTATATGTTAAAACCACATGTACTGGGTACGATTATGGAAAATTTTGTGAACGACTTGCCCGTCATTACGCTAAGTGGTGCAAAAAAAAGTGATGCACTTGAAAACCTAGATCCCGTTTCTGAAAAAATCATTGAATTACTAGAAACACGTATACGGCCAGCTGTTGCACAAGACGGTGGCGATATTGTGTTTGATTCTTTTATCAATGGTGTTGTGTACGTTAAAATGAAAGGGGCTTGCTCTGGCTGCCCTAGTTCTGCCATCACGTTAAAAACTGGCATAGAAAATATGCTTAAATTTTATGTTCCACAAGTACAGGAGGTGCAACAAGTTGAAGACTAAATTACAAATTTTAGGTGTTTTATTTGCATCCACAGTGTCACCCTATTCACATTCTGCAGAAGTTATTGTTCACAAAAGCCATAACAAAACAAGAAAAGGTGAACATAAGCACTGCAATAAATGTGTTGCGCTTATAAAAAAGATAGAACACGATCTGAGTATTCCTAAAGATTTACTGCATTCAATCGCTTACGTTGAATCGCGCTTGCGGCCTTATGCGGTTCACGCAAAAGGCAAGTCCCATTACTTTGATAACAAGTCAGATGCAGTTGATTTTGTACTATCAATGCAAAAACGTGGATTTAAAAATATTGATATCGGTTGCATGCAAGTCAATTTAATGGCGCATGGAAAGAAGTTTTTATCTATAGAGCAAGCGCTGGATCCTGAGACTAACATCCTATACGCAGCAAGGCTTATTAAAGCGTTTAAGAAGCGTTTTGGCAGCTGGGAAAAAGCCGTCAAATATTATCACACAGCAAACCCAAAATATCATAATGATTACCATGAACGCGTTTATAAAGTTTATGGAAATGCGCAATCTGTCTTACACATGAATCGTTCGGATAAAGCTGCTTAATAAGCAATAAGGTCTTATAAAAGGGTGTTAATTATGCTTCAGCGAAGAGAAGAACTGTCTATTTTATCCTAGATATACAACTTAATGCAGCCTTTTGGAAATCAACTTCTAGCAATTTTCTATCGGCATCAATAATGGTATTATGGGCAATGATCACAAAGTCTAAAGAGACTTCTGTATGGTCTTTATAAAACTGGCCTGCATAATGCAGCAACAAAGTATCTACAAGCGTGCGCATACGTCGTTTTGCGCGATTTCTATAAACTGCATTTCCTACACGTTTACTGGCAGTAAAGCCAATCCTTGTACCTAGGGAAGGTGTTTCATTCTGACGTGCGCATAATACAGTAAAATGCCGCATTCTGGCTTTAACACCCTGATGCGACACTTTTAAAAAATCTGCACGCTTTTTAATACGTGGAACCATTTGAATTAGGCTGAAAGACGTTTACGTCCTTCACTACGACGTGAGCTCAATATACGACGACCGCCAACAGTTGCCATTCTTGCACGAAATCCATGACGACGCTTGCGAACGATACGACTTGGTTGATAAGTTCTTTTCATGATAATTAACCTTTTGAATACTTATAATACTTATATCATGAAAAAATCATGATGTCCATTTTTTTAGTACACTATTTTTATTTTTTATTCGTTTTATCCAACTAAATCTAATCCTGAGAAGAAAAAAGCAATTTCAGTTGCTGCATTTTCTTGTGAATCTGATCCATGAACAGAGTTTGCTTCAATGCTTTCCGCAAATTCTTTACGAATCGTACCGGCCTCTGCATTTGCTGGATTTGTCGCACCCATAATTTCGCGATACTTTGCAACAGCGTTTTCACCTTCTAAGGCTTGAACTACAACAGTTCCAGAGATCATGAAATCACATAATTCACCAAAGAAAGCACGTTCTTTATGCACGTTATAAAACTGTTCAGCTTGTGCACGCGTTAATTGGATACGTCTTTGTGCAATAATGCGCAAACCACTGTCTTCAATTAATGCATTTATTTTACCTGTTAAATTTCTTCTTGTTGCATCTGGCTTAATAATAGAGAGAGTACGTTCCATGTCATTCATCGAAAAAAGTTACTATGACTTAATTTGTACAGCATTTTATCAATCAAATCAATAGAAAAACACGCGCATTAAGCCAGATACTCATCTCAATAAAAATTATAAAATTCAACTTATATATATTAAGTTTCAATCAATGTGCCTGGTGAAATATGTGAATGCGCTGCATTAAGTGTGTGTATTTTTCTGGAAATACAGAAGAATTTATGGTGAGCCATTGATACAGGTCGTAGTCATCTTCTTCTAAAAGCTGTTGATATAAATCTATTTCTTTTGCATTTAAGACCGCCCCTTGTGCATCAAAAAAATGACCTAACAAAAGGTCTAGTTCTTTTGTACCACGATGCCAACTTTGATAGCGCAAACGTTTATGCTGATTATCCATTAGCCTTTAATATCCCCTTTTTTGCAGCTGGTCTTTGTGGCGCTGGTTGACTCGGGGTAATGATCGTCCGCTTTTTTGCAGTAATCGCGTTTAGGCCCGAAAAGTAGGGTAAAAAATACGACCCCATCATTTCAACAGGGGCAAAAAATGATTGTGTATACAGTGATTGTGTTGGCGGAAAGTATAAAAAACGTTCCTCAGACACAATGCTCAAGCCGTTTTTTGACAACGCATCGTTTAACTGTGACATAGTATAGTGTTTGCCGTGCGCGAAGGGCGTGTTAGATGTATGGCTCCACACCCCTACCCTATTTGGAAAAACAATCAAAATTTCCCCATCAAGCGCAATGATGCGATTAATTTCTTGTAAGAGTTGTGCGCTATCTTGGCAGCTTTCTAATCCGTGCACAATAACAAGACGATCAACCGACTTATTTGCTAATGGAACATAACCTTCATTAACGATAGCTGTACAAGAGTGTGCCGCATGTGGCCACGTTATACCACCCATTTTATCAAACGTAAAAGATAACACAGTATTTGTATGAGTAAGCTTCTCTGTAAGGTAGGGTGTTACATAACCCATACCTAAAATAAATTGATTCTTTGTACTTTCAGGAATGAATTTTTTGATAATATCGTTAATGTAAACTTGAACCACTTCCCCTAAAGGGGTTGTGTAAAAATCGCAAAGTTTTTTTACAGTGCAAGTCATACTGTACCGACCGTTATGGTAATTCTTTAAATTCGCCAGTTGCCACAGTAATAGCCTTTCCTAAAATTGTCGTTGTATCATCATCTAAAGAAATGGATAACTTGCCAAATTTGTTACCTGCTTGCGCTGCCCAAAAGGTGTTTTTTTCAAGTTGCTGTGACCAAAAATCAGCTAAATCGCAATGTGTGCGAAGACTTGCTGAAGCTTCATTATTGCCTAGCCTTGGCGCAAAAACACGTGCCACATAGTCGAACTTTCCAGTGTTGCTTTCAGATGTCACGATAATACGGTCAGCCTCTACCATCAGAAGTTTTGAAAAATCCGGTTGTAACGCTCTTAATTCGTCTTCTGAATGTAGTTCAATGATAATGCCACCTTTGCAATCATATATACAAACAGGTGAAACACCAAGTGCTTTTGCTAGCCTATCAGGTATAGCTGTTGGCGATACGTGTGAACGTTTTAAGGTAATCATCATTACGCCTTTTTCTTGCGTCACTTTAAAAATTTTACCAAAAAATTCAAAATAAATAGGATTCTCTTTCGGGTGCCCCAGTTCTTCCCATAAAACATAAGCAGCGGCAAGCAAGGAATGACCTGGTTTTTTCAACTCGCAATGCGGTGAAAAAAACTGAATACTATAGTGACCATTACTATCTGCCTCTTTAGAAATAAAAGCAGTTTCTGTTTGATTCACTTCCAAGCTTAATCGTTCTTGGGTTGTTGTTTTTAGTGGCTTATTTGTTAAAAATACGCAAGCACTACTGCCTGAAAATGGCTTACTTGAAAAAACATCGACGATCCAGTATTTCATTGCTTCTTATATCTGATTTTGAATATGTTTATTCTCTCGCGTTCTACATTTAAAAGTCAAGAATAACGCTGTTTCTGTTTTTGATAGCCCACAATATTATCATTTTTCCTCTACACCACCGGGCACCCATAGTACATCATTCTTGCCGTCATTATTCAGAATGCGCGCTAAAACAAATAGTAAATCAGATAGCCTGTTCAAATATTGAACAACAAATTTTGACACACATTTCTCATCACCTTCTTCCTTTACTATAGCACAAACATAACGTTCTGCGCGTCTAACGACAGTTCTGCATAAATGCATGTAAGATGCTGCATCCGAGCCACCAGGCAAAATAAAAGATTTTAAGGGTGACAATCTGGTGTTATAAAAATCAATTTTTTCTTCTAAAGTATCTACTTGCTTCTGTGTCACACGAAGGGGTGCGTAATCAATTTTCTCTGCTGTTTCTGGCAAGCACAAATCAGCACCGACATCGAACAAATCATTTTGTATTTTTAAAATTAAAGCACGCGCATCTGCATCTTTAATATATATTAACGCGGCGCCTAAAAAAGAATTTGCCTCATCAACAGTGCCGATGGCATTAATGCGCAATGAGGATTTTAAAACACGGTCTCCGTTCCCTAAAGATGTTTTTCCTTTATCTCCAGATTTTGTGTAAATACGTGTTAATTGAACCATGTAAATATACCATTATTTATAATGTTTTTAACTAGTATAGGTAATGTAGTATTAGATTCATAATAAAAAATCACCGTTTTCGTATCTCCTACATATACCTACTCACAGTTTTTTTTATAAAGAACGAAACTGTGAGTAGTGATTATTTTATAAATATGCTAAAACTTAAAAAGACACAAGAACTTTTTGTAAAAGGTAACGTTATGAATATATCAAACCAGGCATTAAAGCGAAAAATCTTATCTTCAAGTATTATCGGAAATGCATTAGAATACTATGATTTCACACTATGCGGCATATTTATTTCTATCTTAGCACGTGAATTTTTCTATGCTACAGATGCAACAACAAGTATTTTATGGGGTTTCTTTGCTTTTTCAGCTGCGTTCTGGACCCGCCCATTAGGTGCTTTTGTCTTTGGATATATTGGAGATAAGTTTGGTCGAAAAGTAGCCCTCACCTGGTCTATTGTGCTAATGGGTATTCCAACTTTTATTATCAGCGTCCTACCAAGCTATGAGAGTATTGGCATGCTTGCGCCTATTATATTGATACTTTGTCGCATGTCACAAGGACTTTGCACAGGTGGCGAATGTAATGGTGTCGCAATTTTTACACTAGAACACTTAAAAACAAAGCCTGGTTTTGTTGGTGGCATTATTGCCGGATCATCTGGTATTGGCGCATTACTGGCTATGTTTATGGGCTTTCTCATGACGCAAGACTTTATGCCAAGTTGGGCATGGCGCATATCCTTTGCCTTTGGAGCTATTGCAAGTATTGTGGGCTATATTATTCGAAAAAATACAGTCGAAACGCTAGACTTTATTAACGTCAAAAACAAAGCAGCGTCTGCACCGCTTGTCACAGTATGGCGTGATAATAAACAAAGTTTTTTACTATCCATTGCACTTGGTTTGTATATGGGGGTCTTAGCCTATACGCTTCTTGTTTTTTTAAATATATATCTAAGCCAATATATAGGTTTAACATTGTCACAAAGTATTTTTTATAATATTTTTGGCTATACTGCGTACATGTTATTTTGCCCGATATTTGGTGGATTCAGTGATAAAATATCCCCGGTTCAAGCACTTAAATTTTCAGGCCGACTATCCTTATTCGCACCCTTCTTAGTTTTTTCTCTCCTACAAATTAATAGTGGTTTTTCTATTATCATGGGGCAAATATTATTTGGTGTTATTGCAGCAAGCAGCTACGGACCTATACACTATTTTTTACAAACGCTTTTTCCAACAACGAATCGTTATACAGGTATCTCAATTGGCTTTACAATAGGCTTATCTCTGACTGCTGCAACAACACCGCCATTGCTGACCTACCTTTTAAATACATATTCCAATCTTTATATACCAGCTATATATTTAAGTTTTTGTGGTGCATTATGGCTTACGGTTCTTGGTTATCTATATCCAAAAATCAAAACGCACTATAAAATGCATAAAGTGGGTGACACTACTGATCCAGCAATAGCTAAAGCAACATAAAAAAGTGCATCTATTTCAAACACCAATTTGGAGTATAATCTATAAATTTAATAATTTGATTTGTGCTCTCCATTTCAGAACACTATATATCGTGATACCATAGATATAACTGAATAAAGAGAATTTATTATGTCTAAGACTTCCCAGACGGCTATTTTTGGAATTTTAATGTTATTTTGGGGCATCGGTCTTACGTATTTACTTTACTCAACAACGCACCCGTTACAATGGGTAAGCCTGATCATCATTACTATTGTTTCATGCTTAATTGTTGCTTACTTATTTAAGGTTGATCGTCAGCAACACCGCCTGAATGAACAGATGCGCTTGCACCATGTTTTTGCAGCGACACTATCTGAGGTTGAGGAAGCCATCGTTTTCGACGAACAAGGGCGCACTGTTTTTACGACACATCCACATTTATACCCGCACCAAAAAGAATTTTTAAGAAAGTTTCTTTTAAAAGTTAAATCGTCTCCTGAAAAGCACCGTTTTAAAAAATGGGTTGATGAGCATTTATCCGGTGAAGTTATCTTATCTGGCGGCGGTGATGGATTAGGACAGCAAGAAAACAGGTGGTTAGTACGTATACATGCCGTGAACCCAACGCATGTTCGCGGTCAAAACATGATCTTAATTTCTATTGTCGATTTAACGCGCTATCTAGGCGGGGTTCAAAAGGCAAAAGAAAACCACCAACAGCTGGAAATGTTTTTAGATAATGCACCCTTTGCATTTTTCTATGCCAATAAAACCCAACATTTTATTGCTGCAAACCAAACATTGGCTAGCTGGCTACAAAAAGATAAGAACGATGTTATTGGCAGTAGAATAAAAGACTTCATACCTGAATTTAGTTCGATAGAAGGTGACGAGAGAACACGCACGATTACACTAAAAATTAACGATCATAAATCCATTAAAGCGCTTTATTTTCCGCCAAGCAATCACGGAAAGAAATCTGAAGCTGGTATATTATGTCGGCTTGATGACGGTATTATGACAACCAATACGGAAACAGATGATTTTATGAGCGAATCTAGTTTCTGCAAATCAAAAATACCAGCCGTTATTTTAAACACCTCTGGGGAAATTATTAATATTAACCCAGCGTTTGGTTCTATAATTCTTGATTCTGTTATCGTAGATGAACATGTACAACCTGTTGGATCTTCTTTTTATGACCTGGTAGAAAACACACAAAAAGAAGCTTTTCAAACCGCTCTCGATAAATTATTAACGGTAAAAGAAGATTCATCCCTTTTAGAAGTTGTTTTTAAGGATAGGAAATATCATGCAACAGCCCATATTAGCGTGATAGAAGATCATTTGAATATCAAAAGTAAGCCTAAATTTTATATTCAATTTATTGATATTTCTGAACAAGCACGCCTAAAAGAACAGTTTACCCAATCACAAAAAATGCAGGCTGTTGGACAACTCGCAGGCGGCATCGCTCACGATTTCAATAACCTTCTAACAGCCATGATTGGGTATTGTGATTTGTTATTACAGCGCCATCTCCCAAATGATTCGTCCTATAAAGATGTTATTCAAATCAAACAAAATGCGGAACGTGCGTCAAACTTAGTACGCCAACTATTAGCGTTTTCTCGTCAGCAATCGCTGCAACCTAAAGTTCTTAAAGTAACTGAAATTTTATCAGAACTATCCGCCTTATTACGCCGCTTAATTGGCGTTAATATTGATTTTGACATAAACCATGGGCGCGGTTTACATACAATTCGTGCCGATATTTCACAAATTGAACAGGTTATTGTGAATATGGTTGTCAATGCCCGTGATGCCATTGGCGAAAATAGCGGCTCTATTGCAATTAAAACCTATAATCATTCATGCGTTAGGAAAAAACATATTGGCCACAGAGCTATGCCAAAAGGTGAATATGTTGTGATCGAAATTCAAGACACAGGATCGGGCATTCCTGAAGATATGTTAGAACGTATTTTTGAACCCTTCTTTTCAACCAAAGAAGTGGGTGAAGGAACAGGGCTTGGGCTGTCAACTGTTTACGGAATTATAGAACAAAGCCAAGGCTTTATTGATGTTCAAAGTACTGTTGGCGAAGGCACAACGTTTCTACTTTATTTCCCAGAATTTAAAGAGGAGTACAAACAGATAGTAGAAAAGGAAACAGCGAGGTCAGTGAATCTATTAGGCGGTGGGTCTTTAATGCTTGTAGAAGATGAAGATTCTGTCAGAATGTTTTGTGCACGAGCACTGCGTGAAAAAGGTTATGAAGTGGTTGAGGCTGAAAACGGTGAAAGTGCTTTAAAGTTAATACAAGCCGGACAAAAATTTGATGTTTTAATTACTGATGTAGTAATGCCCAAAATGGATGGTCCAACCTTAAATAAAAAAGTGCGTGATATTTTACCCAACACAAAAACCATATTTATTTCAGGCTACACAGAAGACACATTTAGGAAAGATTTAGATAGCAGCGAACAAATACACTTTTTACCAAAACCATTTTCATTAAAAGATCTTGCAAGTAAAGTGAAAGACGTAATTCAGTCGTGACCAATGACGCGCTTATTGATTTGTTTTTAGATATGATCATTGCCGAACGTAATGCATCCAAAAATACGGTCGAATCTTATAAGCGTGACTTAGGACAATTTTCAACATTTTATAAAACATCATTTTTACAGTGCACAACTAAAGATTTAGATCAGTATATATCCACTAAATATACAAAAATTGCAGCAACATCAATTGCACGTTTAATATCTAGTATCAAACAATTCTTTAATTTTTTAGTAAGTGATGGCTATTTAGAAGCCAGCCCTGCATTGCATTTAAAACAACCAAAAGCATCCAGGCAGATTCCTAAAGTCTTATCAATAGAACAAATAGATACGCTCATTCAAGGCAGTTATCAAGACACAACGTTAGATGGCATCCGTTTAACGTGCATGCTAGAAATTTTATACGCCACTGGCATGCGTGTATCGGAACTGATATCGCTTCCACTATCAGCTTTGACACTTGAGAAGAAAACAAAGACACTTCAAAACTTTTTATTGATTAAAGGTAAAGGCAAAAAAGAACGCTTAGTGCCCTTACACAAAGGCGCCATTAAAAGCATCCTTAACTATTTAACGGCGCGAAATGTTTCATTAACAAATAAAAATCAATCACCATATCTTTTTCCTTCAATTGCAAAATCAGGCTTTTTAACACGCCAAGGTTTTGCAAAAAACCTAAAAAAGCTGGCCGTAAAAATTGGGTTTGATCCCTTATTGATTTCTCCACATATTGTACGCCATTCGTTTGCAACGCACCTTTTGAAGAATGGTGCTAATTTATTTACAATTCAAAATTTTTTAGGTCATAGCGATATCTCAACAACACAAATATACACGCATGTGTCACCTGATCATATTACAGCACTTGTAAACATCCATCACCCGCTATCAAAATAAAGCACCCCCAGACAATAGTCATTTTACTGACTTCTAGGAGGAACACTTTTTAACCAATGTTGCACACCCCAATCTTTATTTTCTCGCTCTGATACGTTCGCAAAACCAAATTTTTTGAACAAATGTTGAGCTACCAAATTTGGGACTGCAACCTCTAGTTTTATGGGTAAGGATTTTTCAAAGAAGCGTGCGGTTAATATCTTGAGCGCCATTGTACCTATCCCTTTGTTTTTATACGCTTCATCAATATCAAGTGATCTGAGTCGTGTATGCGGACCATAAAAATTAAGGTCTGATCCATCATCTTCTGTTCCAAATTTACATTGTGTTAAGATTTTCCCAACGTTACACCAAGTGCCTTTACAAAAGTACTCAATATTAAAGCCCTGATCTTTGCGACCCTGTAATGGTTGTTCCCAATTTGTTGCTTGCAGATTAAAAGTACATGTTAATCGTACTGTGCTTGGACCAAAGGTCAGTACTTCACCCTTACTGATTTGTGATAGCTTTTTTTCATGACCAGTTTCTGGTGTCGCTGCGCAAATTGCACCAATTATTGCTGTAAGTGTAATCAAGTATTT
Organism: uncultured Verrucomicrobiales bacterium; assembly: GCA_964613645.1. Classification (GTDB taxonomy): domain Bacteria; phylum Pseudomonadota; class Alphaproteobacteria; order Paracaedibacterales; family UBA11393; genus UBA11393. Next base: position 3,854 of record CAZTIE010000015.1, on the reverse strand, counting down.
AAATGTTCTCATGATGACTTCCTATTAAAAATTAACTAATAACACAACATAACAGGAAAAAGGCTTTCTAGTCAACTGAAAAAATTAAGCAGCTTGCTACCAAACCCTAAGCACTGGGTTTGATTCTGAATCTAGGACCAATTCTGTCACGGCCCAAACCAAAGCATCAAGACGATCGGGGGATTTTGATGTGAGTCCCGGTACATAATCACATAATTGTGTTTCAAGTTCATTAAAGTGTTTTACATGAATAACGCGTTTTTGCTCGTATAGAGCGGCAATTGGTTCTGCCCTTATGCCCTTTCCGCGTGTTGCCCTAACCGCTTTATAAGCAATATTTGTGTCTATACTGCGCACGATGCGTTCTACCATGTCGCCACCTTTATTAATTTCTGCAATTAAGCGGTCAGCCTTATGATGAAAGTATGCTTTAACAGCGCGCTGCCCCCAATCTAACGGCGACAGTTTTCCAGATAAATCCTCTAAAACATATATTTTATCATCCTCCCCAAGGGCAGCAACGATAATACCTGTTTCATCGCTTTTCTCGTGATGGGTTGCAGCAGGATCGACCGCCACCACTATGCGGCGAATATTTTGGGGCAGGCTGCCATATTGCATCAGCTCACGCCGCCAAAGCGCATGTGCACGACGATCTAGCACTTCGGCATATAGTTCTTGTGCCCCAAGAGATGTGCCTTCAAACTGCTTTAAAATTTGTGTGAAAAATGAACCTGCTAAATTGGCCTTATTATCATACGTTGTGCCTTTCGTAATAACGGTTGTTGGGTCTTTCAATATTTTTTGAATCAACTTTAATGGCTTTGGTGTGGTGGTGATAATACAACGCGGATGCGCCCCTAAGCGCAGGCCCATCATCAATTGATTCCACACATCTTCGTGTAATCTAAATTTTGCCAGCTCATCAATCCAGGCAGCATCAAACTGTGGACCCCTTAATTTTTCAGGGTTTACCGCCCCAATCACATTAGCAACAGCCCCGTTTGGCCATGTTAAGGTGTTGGTTGTGCTATCCCATATTGGTTGTTGTTCAGGTGGAGTGCATGACCTGATGCCGCTTTCGCCGTTCACCATAACATTTAACACTTCGTGAATACTGGCGCCAATCAGCGCGATACGTTTTGCTTGTTTTGTTGCAACCCACTGACGGATGGTTTCAGCACCTGTTCGGGTTTTACCAAAGCCGCGCCCGGCCAAAATCATCCAGGTTGTCCAATCGCCTTTTGGCACACGCTGATTTTCCCTGGCTTGCTTAGCCCAATTATAATCTTCAGCTGTTTTTTGGCGCGCTGCCTTTTCTTGCAGTAAACATTCTTTTAGTTGTTGTATTTTGGTCATGTTTTTGCTCCCTTATCAGCACTTTCAATTAAAGCATCTAGTTCTGCATCTGTTAGGTCTTTAATCGATAATATATTGGATGCTGTTTTTTGCCGAAACATGCCCAATTCAAGGCCAATAAGTTTAAGCAGACTCATTCCTGTTTTGATATCATCTGCATCTTTTGTGCTTTGATATAGTTTTTTTAATTCCTTAATAACGTCCTGACGGTTCATAAATGTTGCTCCAGTGGTAACTCCTATTTTTATAAGAACCCATATAAAGTAAAATACCTATTTTTATAACCTCCTGGGAGTTTATAAAAGTTGCAATATGAAAAACATACATTATATTAGATTGTATCAGGTAATATTTAGGAAAGGTATTTTATGAAAAAAATGATAATCTGTGCGCTGGGAATCAGTCTGCAAACTTTATTTGCAGCAACACCACAAGCTGTAACGTCTCCATCTAATAATCCGCATCAATCATTGTATGATTCTTTTATTGGGAAAAAAAGCCAGCAAAATTGACACGGTAAGCACTGATTTATTGACTATTTGTGGTGGTAGTCAAGAAAAATTAGAGGGTAAGCAACGCTATCAAAAAACATTTTTTCAGGTCTTGTTCCCAACAATTTATACTATCTCTTCGTACTCTTTTTATATGCAAAACAATAATGGCTGTTCTTATCATGCAGATGCAAAAAACGCAAGAATGCAATTCAGACAAAATGTTAAATATGCTAAAAGACCAGATGATGCTCAAAAAATTAAGATCAGCTTTTTAAAAAAACTACTCGTTTTAGATGTAGCTCAAGATAACGATGAAGCGATAGAACCGTTGCTTACTAGAATAATTGGGGATGATCAATTTGCGGCTTATAAGTCTGCACTAGAATTTTGGCAAGCATCTATTCAAGAAGAAGTCGGCTTAAAAACAAGAATCCATCACAAATTACTTGAAGCAACTGCCGCGAATAGATCTAGAACTTGCATAGATCGAATTAATGTATTAAGGTTGATACCCGTTCTTTGCTCAATGTATATTTATACCATGACTTCTGTCGATAAGGGCATTTCACAATTGGGTGGAAATGGCACAATCTCACTATTTCCCCCAAAAATTGTACAGTATAGTTCCGCCAATATATCAATGCCTTACATGCAAATGTTAAATGATCAATGGAATGGAATGGAACTGCTTCGTTATTGCTTGCATCCACTTCTGAACCAAATAATGCACCGGCCTATTTTATGACAACTTTTTTATTTTTGCTTTCTGCTCATTACATATTTCCGTTTATACATCATATACACTATTTAGCCAAACGCTATTTACTATCAGGTGAAAATATAGAAGTATCCAACATGAAGATGGTAAATATTGTGTACAAACACATCAAAGCGTTACCTGTAAAAGAGCAAGAATCTGTCATATCAGCAGCTTGTAATGTTGTACCAACTTTACTTTTAAATAGGTCTATATACTTTACAAGGGAAGGCCGATTCAAGCAATTCATACCATCATTTGATTTTTATAAAGATTTTGCATTAAAAATAGAATTTCTCGTAAATGATGTTTTAACAGTAGATCTTTAATTGAAAGTGTGTTATTGCTTAGATTATAGAATGGTTAGGAAAACAATCATGAAAAATATTTTTTACGCACTTTTATCACTAATAGCCTTGGTTAACATTCCTTTATGTGCTGACCCGGAAGCTGCTGACACTCAATACTTCTTAACAGACAAAGAAGAGACCCTTCGCGCTGAGAAACGATTGCAAAACCCTAAAAACAAGACGCCTGTAACTGACGCCAAGACAATCGTATCATACCTAAAAAAAACAGGCTGGACTAACCAAAAAATTGCCCACCAATTTGACTCTATAGAAAACTATGTTGAAAATTTTATGCTTACTAATGGTTCTTTGGGTTTAGCACGTAAAATTTCTAGATACTATGTAAAAGGTGGTCAATCTTTGGTTGAAAACTCTAGATCTCCACAAGAAGTGGTTTTAGGTTTATTTTCAAGTTGTATAACGTGTTTTGGATTTGCTAGTACTGACAAAGGTGTCAAAGCTCACTAAAGAAGCAGAATCTATTAATGTTACTGACTTCACTTGTTCAGATATAGAGAAGCATACGCAAAAGAGCGTGCAGCGTATTATGATGAACATGGCAGCAAGCACTTATTTAAAAGCTTTGAAGGTTGGAAATGTGGGGGAAGTTGCGTGTCCCCATACTCGAGATCAGACGATATTAATAATGAACAGCTTTTCCAAAAACAGCTAGAACAGATTCATGCATAGATTCAGATAATGTTAGATGCGGGAAAATTGTGTGCATTCAATCTGTTTCAGTTGTTTCCAGTTGTTTTGCAATCACATACCCTTGAATCATTTCGGTTACTTCATGGCCAATCATGTGTGCGCCTAGCAATTTGCTTGTTTTTTTTCAAGAGGATTGAAATCTGGAGAATAGGGTGGCAGAAATAAAACATGGTGCCCAGCATT